>CBDUYA010000128.1:0-8533 GCA_965371335.1 uncultured bacterium
CGGCAGGTCCTCCCGCGATCCGATGAGCCCCGCGAGATCGACCACCACCCCCGAAAAATCGAGCTCGTCGCTGCGCAGCCTCGCGCGGTCGAGCGCTTCACGGATCTCCAGCAGGGGATCGACGAGATCCTCTTCCTGCTGCGCGCTGACCAGCGTTGCGGCGAGCGGAACGGAGCAGGCGGCAGCCAGCAGGCCGAAGCGCAGCAGGCGGCGCATCACCGGAACCTCACGATCCGGCCGTCCTTGCGGCCGGCCAGGTAGACCCGGCCCGAAGCGTCGACGGCCAGCGCGGTCGGCGCGCCGATCCGCGCCCGCAGGTCGCGACCGGGACGGATCTCGGTGATCCGCCGGCCGTCCAGGTCGGCGACCGAGATCTTGCCGCTCCTCCGATCGAGCACGAACAGGTCGCCCAGCCCGTCGACCGCCAGGGCCAGCGGCTCCTCGATCCCGAGGCCGCCGAGATCGATGGTCCGCACCGCCTTCGCCTCGCGGATCTCCGTCACGGTGCGGGCGCGGCCATCGAGGACGAACACCCCGCCGTCCCCTCCGGTCGCCAGATCGATGAACCGGCCGTCCTTGCCGGAAACCGGCTTGATCGTCCCGACCAGGCGCCGCTGCCGGTCGAAGATGTGGACGACCCGCTGGCGCCGATCGAGCAGATGAACCCTGCCCGCGGGATCGAGGGCGATCGGGCCATAGTCGCGCGGGGTCCGGCCGCCGGCGCCCTCGAGCCCGGCGCCGCTCCAGTTGCGGTAGTTGATGGCGATCTGATTGGCCCCCGAGATGTACACCGCCAGCCCGATGCCGGGGGTGACGAAGTCGGGTTCGGGATGCTCGATGCGCTCCTGCACGCGGCCGCGCGGGTCGAGGCGGAACACCCCCTCGCTCTTCGGCGAGGCGACGAGGACCAGACCCTGCGGGTCGATGGCGAGATCGGTGACACCCCTGAAGGGGGGCTGCTCCGGCTGTCCTCCGGTCATCGCGCCGTAACCGGGATCGACGCGGTAGGGCGGACCGGCCGAGGCACCCCGCACCGTGACGCCGTTAGCGACCCGGGCGACCCCGTGGCGCGGCAGCCGGAGCCGGTGAATGAGGGTGATGCGGGCCAGCGCGTCGGCGGCGAAGGGCGACTCGGGGAACCGGGTGCGCACCTCCTGCAGGGCGAGAATCGCTTCGTCCGGCTCGTCGAGGTGCGACAGGGCCAGGCCGAAGCGATAGTGCGCCTCGGGCGCCAGCGGGCTGGCCGGATGTTCGTTCAGCAACTGCTCGAACAGGGCGGAGGCGTGTGCCGGGCGGTTGCGCAGGGTCTCGCACATGCCCGAGGCGAAGTAGGCATCGTCGGCCGACCGGCTGTCGGGGTAGAGCCGCACCGCCTCGGCGAACCGGGCGCAGGCGCGGTCGAGGTCCGCCTGCGGATTGCCCGGCTCCATCCAGAGATAGCCGAGACGGACCAGGGCGGCGGATGCCTCGAGGGACGCCCCGTATTTCTTCGCCACCAGCTTGAGGATCTTCCCCGCGCTCTCGATCACCTGCGGCTCGGCCGAGCCGATCTGCTCCCACCTGGTCACCGGGTAGTAAAGAGCGGCCAGCCGCAGGCCGGCCTTCGGCGCGTAGGGGCTGTCGGGGAATTTCTTCAGCACCTGCTGCAGGAGCTGCCCCGCCTGGCGGCGCTTCCCTCCCCGGATCGCCTTCAGCGCATCGAGGTAGGTCTGCGCATCGGCCGGGCGATCGCCCTCCAGGGCTGCCGCCCGGCGCTCGGCGCGGACCGGCGGCGCGCCGCCAGGAGCCCCGCCCAGGACCATGAGCAGCATGATGCCGGCGAACGCGGCAGTCGATCGAAGGAACATCAGAACCTCACCATCAGGCGGGCTTCCTCCCCCTCTTTCACCACGACCGTCTCTTCTCTGACCGACCCATCCGGCACGTAGACCACCTTGAGCCGGTGGCTTCCCGCGGCGATGCTGCGGCCGAGCACCGGGGTGACATCGAGGTACTCGCCGTCGATGTACACCTTGCAGTTGCCGGGGCTGGCCTGCACGGTCAGGATCCCCAGGCCGGGAAGCGTGACGCTCGGGGTGACGGTCCTGCCGCCGACCACCCTGACCGGCGCGGTCTCCTCCACGAACAGCTCCCGGTTGCGCAAGGTGAGCTGATGACGCCCCTCGGTCAAGTCGAACGGGCTGCCGGCCCGGCCCACCTGCCTCCCGCCGGCGTACACCGCCACGTCGTAGGAGACCGGATTGCGGATGAGGACCGATCCCATCGGGATCGAGCTGAGATCGACCCCGCCCAGGGTCTCCAACATCGCGCCGAAGTCGTCCTCCCGCGTGAAGGTCTTCTCCCACTTGCGGTAGCCCGACTTGGAGAGGGTGATGGTCCGCTTCTCACAGGCGTCGAGATCGATCTTCGCCGGCGTCACCTTGCCGGTATTGCGCCCGTTCACCCGGATGCGGGCGCCGACCGGCTGCGAGTCGATGCGGACCGTCTCGCGCCGGGGGTGCAACTCCATCACCAGCGGGCCGCTGAACGACGCCAGGTCGGCGGCGGTCATCTCGGCCACCGCGTGCATGCATCCCGCCTGCGCAGCGATGTCGTGCGGCTGCGTATCGGACATCGACAGAACGACGCGCGGTGCGGCCAGCGGGATCGAATCGAGCGAGATGGTGGCGCCGTGCGGGATCGTTTCGATGTCGATCGCCACCTGCTGCGGCCCCCCCATCAGCGCCGCCGTGCTCACCACCTGACCGCCGGCCGGGATCCGGGGCCGCTCGGAACTTCTGGCTGGCACCGGTTCGTGCCGGTTGACCCAGCGCGGAAAGACGACGAGCGCCAGGGCGAGCGTCACCAACAGCGCCATTAATTTTACCGGGTGATGCGCGATCAGGGTCGGCGCCGGCGGCTTCCCTCCGCCGCCCGGCATGGAGGTCCGCCCGAGGCGGGGATCGGTCGCCGGGCGCCGCGCCCCGGGTCCGCCGATCGGACGCCGGCGATCCCGTTCGTTGCGCAGCGTCGGACCGGTCGGACGGCTCGAGGTGGCGGCCGCTCCGGCGAAGCCCGGCTGCACTCCGGCCAGCGGACGGGCGAGGCTCTCCGGGGAGAGGGTGGCGAATGCCTTGCGCAGGTCGGCGGCCAGGGCGCTCCCGGTCACGTATCGCCGGTCGGGCGATTTCGCCAGCGCCTTTTCGACCACCAGATTCACTTCGCCCGGCAGCGCCGGGTTGTGGGCCGCGGGCGGCCGCGGGTCCTCGTACAGGATGCGATAGATGATGGTCGAGATCGACTCGGCTTCGAACGGACGGACACCGGTCAGCAGCTCGTAGAGCACCACGCCGAGCGAGAAGAGATCGCTCCGGCCGTCGAGCTCGATTCCCTGGATCTGCTCCGGCGACATGTAGCTCGGCGTGCCGAGCAGAACCCCCGACTGGGTCAGGTTCGCCTGCGGGTTCTTGGCGAGGCCGAAGTCGGTTACCTTGATCGTGCCGTCGGGAAGCACCATCAGGTTGGCCGGCTTGATGTCGCGATGCACGACGTTATGCGTGTGGGCGTAGTCGAGCGCCGCGGCGGTCTGGGTAACGATGTCGAGCACCGTGCCGAGAGGGAGAAGGGTGTCGGCGCGGGCGTAGTGATCGAGGGTCTCTCCCTCGATGTATTCCATGGCGATGAAGGAGACGTCCTCCTCTTCGCCGACGTCGAAGATGGTGACGATGTTCGGGTGCAGAAGCTTGCCGGCCGCCTGCGCCTCGCGCACGAACCTCTGGTTGATCTCCTGCGCATCGGCGGATGATGTCCCCTGCGGCAGCGCTACCGTCTTGATCGCCACCTTGCGGTCGATCTTCGGATCGTCGGCCAGGAACACCTGTCCCATGGCGCCTTTGCCGATCTCCTTGACGATGATGAAGCGGCCGAGTTTGGTGGGATTCATCGACGAAGTCCGCCTGGCCCCGAACCGATTCGGGGGAGAGGGGCAACTACGGGCAAGGCCGCCCCCGACCTCGCCAGCGGAACGCTTGGCGGCTGGCCTTTTCCGCAGATGCCCGCTATCGTATTCTAGTGTCGGGTATGGGGAGAGTCAAACTAGGCCCTATCCCCGCTGATTACGTGTAAGTACTTTAGTATCTTTTATTTATAGGCATTCGACGAATCGCTGACAGGGCGCCGCGCGGCCGCGCTCCAACACGCAGAGGAAGGGCGATGAAAGCAAAAGCGAGCGCGGAAGCAGCGCGACGATCGGGACCGATTCCGCCGGCCGCGCTGGCAGGTCTCGTCGCGGTTGTCCTGACGATCGCCGTAGCGCCGATTTCCGGCGGCGTCCTCGCGGAGAATGAACCGATCCTCGTCCACCTGGCGGGGATCCGCATGGTGGCGCCGGAGCAGGCGCTGCTGGTCCTCGCCGACGAAGAAGAGCGGCGGGCGGTGCCGATCGCCGTCGGCAGGGATCAGGGGCTGGCGATCTACCTCGGGCAGGAAAAAACGTCGACGCCCCGGCCGATGACCCACGATCTCATGGTGCAGATTCTGGACGCCCTCGACGTCGAGGTCGAAAATGTGATCATCACCGACCTGCGTGAAGGCACCTACTACGCCGAGATCGCCCTCAAGGACGGCCGCAGGCGGCATCGCATCGACGCGCGGCCGTCGGACGCCATCGCCCTCGCCGTCCGTCTCGAGGTGCCGATTCTCGCCTCCCCCGACCTGCTCACGAACATTGACGGCAATGGCCCACCCGGCGACGTGGCCGAGGGCGGCCGCCGGTTCGGCCTCACCGTGCAGGTGCTCGACGCCGATCTGGCGGAGTTCCTGGGGGCCACCGGGGTGGCGGGCGTCCTGGTCGCGAGCGTGGTGGCCGACAGCCCCGCCGAGATCGCCGGGCTGCGCCGCGGCGACATCCTGCAGGGCCTGGACGGGCGCCCGACCGGCGACCTGGTGACCTACCTCGAGGCGGTCGGCATGGCGAGCCGTTTCCCCAGCTTCGACGTGTGGCGGGACGGAGAGCAGTTGTCGCTGGTCAGGCCCTGAACACCTCGCGCGCCTCGGCAGGAAAACGGCGCGACGCCGCCTCCCGCAGCAGCCGGCTGGTATCGTAGGGGTATCTCTCGTAGCGCACTTCGACGTTGCCGTCCGCCCGGATCATGACGAACCCGGTGCGCGGATCTCCGTCCTGCGGGTAGCCCAGGCTGCCGGCGTTGATGAAGTGACGCCCGTCGACGACGCGATGGAAGGGGCGGTGCGTATGGCCGAAGATGATGATGTCGGCATCGGCGATGTCGCCGAGATCGCGCAGCACCTCCTCGCTGGCCCGCTCGGTGAGACGGGTGAACGCGTCGATCGGCGTGGCGTGCAGCAGTATCGCCCGGCGGCCTCCGATCTCCATGCGGCGTTCGAACGGCAGATTGCCGAGGTAGCGCCGCGTCAGCCGGCCGACCCGCTGCCGGGTCCAGGCGTAGGCCCGTTCCTCGAACGCCCGCGTACTCGCCTCCCCCCCCTCCCCCAGCCGGTCGGCCTCGCCGGCAATCAGCTCGTCGACATTGCCGCGCACCCCGGGGATCCCGAGTAAGCGCACCAGATCGACCGTCTCCTCGGGAAACGGCGCGAAGCCGACCAGGTCGCCGGTGTGGCAGATCATGTCGTACCCGACCGCCCGCGCCTCCCGCAAAGCCACCTCCAGGGCAGGCAGATTACCGTGGATATCGCCGAGGACGATGAGCCTCATCAAGTGATCATACTCCCTTCGCCAGCGGCCACCTGACGGACGGTGAGGGTGAGATGGCCGGGCTCAGACGACGGTGACGGGATCGATGCGGGCCACGAACGACAGGAGCGGCAGTTGCTCGGTGCGGCCGGTCTTCGGATCGCGGAAGCGGATGTGGCCGCGGGACTGGTCGTCTGCGTCGTAGAAGGTCGTGGCGAGGCTGTTGAGCGTCTCGACGAGATCCTGGGCGGCCGCCAGCGCTTCGGGGCCGCTCCCTTCCAGCACGACCGACAGACCGAACGGGACGTGCACCCCGACCGCCCCGCACTGACGGCGCTCGGCGATGAACTTCTGCGCCGCCGCCCGCAGCGCCTGCAACGTCTCGCTGAAGCGGATTTCACCGTACTTCTTGCGGAACACGTCCATGGCGCGCGGATCCCAGCGCATCATGACGATCTCGCCCTCTTCATCGCCTTGACCCGCCTGGCCGGCCTGCGCCCGCCTCCTGGCCGCGGCTTCCTCGCGTCGCCGGCGCAGCAGGTGGTCGACCGTCTTCTGCAAGTTTTCGGTTTTGAACGGCTTGGTGATGTACTCGTCGGCGCCGCAGTCGCGCCCCCAGAACACGTCTTCTTCCTGCACCCTGGCGGTGAGCAGGATGACCGGTGTTTCCTTCGTCTCGGGGTTCGACTTCACCCGCCGGCAGATCTGGAACCCGTTCACCTTCGGCATCATGACGTCGATAATCATCAGGTCGGGCCGCGCTTCGTCGATCCGCTCGAGGGCACTCTCGCCGTCCTCGGCCAGCACGACGGTGTAGCCGAGCGATTCGAGGCTCATCTGCAGAAGATCGCGAATCCCCTGAGAATCGTCGGCCACGAGAATCCGGTCGCTCATCGGCTCGCTGTCTCCTTCCCGTCATCATCAGGCGGCGCGGACGGAGCGTTCCTCAGCGCCGTCGCCTTCCGATAGGGCGCTGCGGCCGCTTCGAGCAGGCTGAGCATCCCCTCGACCCCCTGCTGAATCACGCCGAGGCACTTCGTCTGCTGGCCGGTCATGGCGCCCAGACGGCCCGACTCGAGCAGCTCGGCAGCGCCGCTGATCGAGGTGAGGGGCGAGCGCAGATCGTGCTCGAGGTTGCGGATTGCCTTCCCCTCGCTCCCCGCGCGGTCGCCGGCGGCATCGCCCCGCGGCTGCACGATGATCGCGGTGCTGGCCCCCCCTCCTCCGACCGCCAGCGAGGCGGCGGCGACCTCGACGATGAGGGTCGAATCGTCAAGAGACACGGTGCGGCGGGCGAGCCCTCCGGTGGTGGCCGCTTCCTCAATCGCCTCCGCCAGGCAGGCCAGCAGCCGATCGGGCCGCTCCTCCCCCGCCTCAATCCGTTCCGGGGCGGGAATGCCGAACGCCTTCTCCCAGCCGGTGACCCTGACCACCGTGCCGCGGTCGTCGACGATCATGAAAGCGGCGTCGGCCGAGCGGCTCTCCCCCGCTTTCCCCCTCGGATGCAATGTCATCCACCCTCCAGACTGCGCGTCCTCGCTGTCCACAAAGGCATCACCAGCGGGTGATCCCCATGTTGAAATCAATATAGGAGCGGCCGTTCGATGCGCAAGCGGGCAGGCTATATGGAGGCCCGTCAAATCCCGGCGCCACGGCTCAGGAAGGCGATCCGGGGCGCATCTCCTCGAGCACCTGCTCCACCATCCGATCGGCCAGCAGGATGCCGTAGTCGCCCTCGATGCTGGCCATGGCGCCGATGCGGACCGGCAGCGCGCAGGTCACCTTGCCCGCCCGCGCCTTCTTGTCGCGATGGGCCGCCGCGACGATGTCTCCGGCGTGGAACTGGGCGGGGATGCGAACCGGCAGGCCGACGCGGTGCAGGAGGACCTCGATGCGCTCGACGGCGGTCGCCGACAGGAAACCGAGACGCTGCGCGAGACGCGCCTCGGCCACCATGCCGATCGACACCGCCTCGCCATGCACCATGCGATAGCGCGCCAGCGTCTCGAGAGCGTGACCGATGGTGTGGCCGAAGTTGAGGACCTGCCGCCGGTTCGATTCCCGCGGATCGGAGGTCACGACCCGCACCTTCATCCGGCAGCAGGCCGTGATGATGCGCGCCAGGGTGTCGGGATCGCGTCCCATCACCCGGTCGAGATGGCGCTCGAGGCTGCCGAACAGGTCCCGGTCGGCGATCACCCCCGATTTCACCACCTCGGCCATGCCGGAGTTGAAATGGCGCGCCGGCAGCGTCTTCAGGTAGTCGACGTCGATGTAGATGGCGGCAGGGTGGTGAAAAGCGCCGATGAAATTCTTGCCGGCCCGGTGGTTGATGCCGGTCTTGCCGCCGATGGCGGAATCGACCATGCCGATCAGCGTGGTCGGTATCTGGATGAACGGGATGCCGCGATTGAAGGTCGCCGCGACGAAGCCGGCGAGGTCGCCGACCACCCCCCCGCCGAGGGCCACGATCGCCGCGTCACGTCCCGTCCCGAGGGCGATGATGCGATCCTCGAGGGCATCGCGGCCGCGGCGGGTCTTGCTCGCCTCACCCGCCGGAAACGTGACCAGATCGGCGCTCAGCCCCCGCCGGCGGAAGGCGGCTAAAAGCGGGTTGCCGAAGCGCCGGTGAAGATTGGACTCGGTGACGATGATGTAACGCTGTCCGATCCGCCGGCGGCGCAGATCGACGGATATACGGGGGCTGAGCCCCCGGCCTATCTGGATTTCGTGTGAATCATCGACCGTGCGTCGAAGCCTGACGGGAACTCGGATCACGACGGCACCACCCCCGGAAAGCGACGGACGGACCGCGATCAGCCGCGGGGATTGTCGTCCGCGCCG
>CBDUYA010000129.1:0-8446 GCA_965371335.1 uncultured bacterium
GTCGTCGGCGTTGCCGGTGTTCTGCACCGTGTTGATGTAGACCAGCGCGGCCGGGGCCGCCGTCGTCGAGCCGGGGGCGAGCCCGTCACCGGCGCTCGAGTTGAGGTCGGTGAAATCGTCGTTGTCGGTGGTGTGGACGGCGCCCGGACTGCCGAACGGCCCGAGCAGCACGTTGCCGACCTGCAGCAGCAGGGTGAGCTGAACGATGCCGTCGCCGTCGACGTTGCCCGGCGCGGCGCCTTCGGTGAAGTCGCCGTTGAGGTCGCCGACGTTGGCCACCGCGTCGCCCGACTGATCGGTGATGTTGGAGGCGACGAAGTTGAGCGCGAAGACATCGGCGATGGTGCCGATCGGGATGGTCGCGTCGGTCGTAGTGATGACGATACTGAAGGTGAACGGACCGGTGGTCGAGCTGGCCGTCAGGGTGCCGCCCGAGTTGAAGAACCCGATGCGGGCGACCGAGGCGAGCGGCGGGGCAACGGTCGTCCAGACGGCGGCCGACGGCGCCGTGCCGATGGCCGACGTGGTGTAGACCACCGTGTAGCCGCCCGGGGCGGTCGGCGCCGGGGCGCCGGTCAGTTGCGTGCCGAGCGGAATGGCGTTCGACACCATGATGCCGGTCTGCGGCCCGCCGTCGACGCTGAACGACTGTCCGGTGGCGTCGCGGCCGCCGGTGTTGTCGACGCTCAGGCTGTAGCCGATGATACCGCCCAGCGCGACCGGTCCGGCCGGAACGGTGTCGGTGAGGACCATCTGGGCGTCATCCTGCACGGTGGCGGTGATGTCCCCTTCGTCCTCCTGGCGCGCGTTGACGGTGGTGCCGTCGACGGTCCGCACTTCGTTGGCCGACAGGCTGGCCGCCTGGGTTGGATCGTCGCCGAGTAGCACCTGGATGGTGTCACCCGGGGAGGCGCCGGCGTTGACAGACAGCTCGACCAGGACGTTGATCGAGCCGCCGGCCAGTATCGCGGCGGAGGCGACGTCGGCCACATTGGTGAGGATGTCGGTGTCGCCGCCGTTGATGGTGCTGCTGCCGTCGACGTCGATGACGGCCTGCGTCACGGTCGCCACGGTGGTGCCGCTGGTGACCGTCTGGATGCTGCCGCCGGTCGCCCGGAACAGGAGGGTGTCGGTGATGTTTCCGGTGTTGCCGACGGTGAACTGGAACAGAACCCCGGTCTGCGAGGCGACGACCGACGGATTGACGCCGGCGTCGGGTGTGATCGCGATACCGGCGACGTTCGACACCGTCGTGGTGACCGTGTTTGACACCGTCGTGAAGCTGTTGGTGCCGTCCGAATAGCTGGCGGTCGCCTGGTTGGTTATCACGGTGCCGCCGGCGGTCTGGGCGAAGAGAGCCGTGGAGAGCGCCAGCGCGAAGAAGAGGACGAACAGAATGATCGACAGTCTGGTTTTCATCGGCTCACCTCACCTGGACCTGGTAGAAAACGCTGGCGCTGTCGCCCGAGGGGATCGGGTTGTTCCAGGTCCAGCGAATGGTCGTGTAGGAAGACGCGGGCGCCGGCACGGAGCGCTTCCGGCCGTCCTCGCCCTCGACCTCGATGGTCGGCTGCGGTGAGAAGGTGTTCCCTCCGTCGATGCTGTACTCGACCCTCAGATGCGGCCCGGAGGTGGCCGATTCGAGGACGAAGAGGGTGCCGGCCGGGATGCGGCCGAGCGCGCTCGGCCGCTGCGCCTCATCGTCCCCGGTGTTGGCGAGCTCGACCTGATAGCGGATGAGCTCGCCCGGCCGGACGGCGGCGCCGTCCGCCAGAGAGGCCCAGGAGACCTCGCCTTCGGCGATAATCTGAACCTGGCCTTCGAGCCTCACCTGAAGCTCAGGTGCGGCCTGGAGCGTGCCGATCGACAGGGCGAGCGCGAATGCGCCGATCTGCCACCGGGTTGTTCCCCTGCGTGTCACCTGCATGGCGTCCCTCCCGCGCCTCCTTGTGGCGCATATCCGAGTTGAAGACAAACACATGCCATCGATTTGACAATATATGTACTGAATGTCAATAATGCACCTGCATATCATAAAAATGACATATGGTGCTAAGCTCTATGTTTAACATGCACTTAAATAGAATTGCGCGTCTCTTAATTGAGGTTCACGGAGGTTGTGGCGGCGAAAGCGGGTGGCTCAAGGGTTGACCAGCCGCAGCGGGGGGGCTGGCAGGTCGAGCGGGGCGGTTTGACCCCTATCCGGGGGGACCTATCTTTCGCGGCGTCAACAAGCTGCGGCTGGAGGCAAGAGCATCTCAGACATCTTGACGAGAGGGAATACGAGGAAATCCACGGCACGCGGTTCGTCGTGGTGTCGGGAGGGAAGGCGAACGCCCTCGTGCCCATGCGGGTTCAACCCCCGCCCCCGGCACCACGGATCTCAGAGATCGGATGGAGCATTCAGTAGGCACAGGAGTTCGAATCGGACAAGGAACCGGAGAGGTACTCGCGCCGCCAGTTGCGGCTCATCCGTCGGCTCACGGCCGTCGTCGGGCAGAACGAGCCGCAGGTATTGAACGCCCTGGAGATACTCAGCGGAAAGCTGCAGGTGGTGGTGAGCACAAAAGTGGTCTCAAAAAAGAGAAGCAATCGGGGACGATGATCTGGGCGGTGAGTGTTCACGCTCCGTGAGACGGGTGTGCGAGGCGTCGGCAGAGGAGGTCGGTCACGTATCCTGTTCGGGTGGTGAACTTCCCTTGTTCAGGCCCCCCCCCTTCTTCAGGCCATAAATGACTTGCCGCGGGTGGCAATTGGCAGTACAAGATAGCTTACGGGACTTGATCGATCGGATAAGTTTGCCCTTCACCACTCGAGGCATCCGGTATTCTTATGGCGCCAGGGGGAGTGTCAAAAAAATGAAGGGTCACATATGCCTTACGCGCGGTGCGCTTCTTGCCGCCGTTCCATTTTTTATCACGACGGCTCTAGGGGCTGAAAATCCCCCGGGGGAAGAACCGGCCCTCGGGACGGTTCGTGTCACCCAGGAACAGATCGAGGAAGGGACCATGACCCTGGACGAGATCCGCCAGGCCGGTCTGCGCATGTTCGCCACCTCCTTCAACAAGTTGGATGGGTACGGCGACGGTCCCATGGATCTCAGTGATACGGTCAGCCCGGGCGGGCGCCCGACCTTGCAGGGCAATGGGACTTTTCTACGTGTCAATGGCTTGGACGCTCAGTCCTGTCTGGACTGTCACTCCGTCATCAGCAACGCGAGTGTGCCCCCGAAACTTGGAATCGGTGGCGCCGGCGCCTTCACCGCGAATGCCATGATCAAAGCGACGGCTATTGATCCTGCTGACCTGGACGATCTGGACGGTGCCGCCGGCTTCAACGGCCGCGTCTCCAATCCGCCGTTCACTTTTGGTGCGGGCGGAGTGGAGTTGGTGGGTCTCGAAATGACGGAAGATCTGCAGGCACTCAAGCGGCGGGCGATCGCCAACCCGGGAACTGTCATTCAGCTGGTCAGCAAGGGAGTTCACTTCGGCAGCCTGGTGGCGGACCCATCCGGCAACCTCGATCTGTCGCAGGTCGCGGGCGTTGACCCGGACCTCGTGGTCAAACCGTTCGGCCGCAAGGGCGACGTTACGACAGTCCGAGAATTCTCCATCGGTGCCATGCAGTTCCACTTCGGGATGCAGCCAGTCGAGGTCGTCGGGGACGGTTTCGATGACGACGGTGACGGTGTGGTCGATGAGTTACTGGTCGGCGAGTTGTCGGCTCTCCATGTGTTCGTCGCGACCATCGACAGGCCGATCACGAAGAGGCCAACATCCCTGAGTGAACGCGGTCTCAGGATCTTTCAGGATATCGGTTGCTCGGGGTGCCACATTCCCGAAATCGAGACTCGCAGCGTCCACCTGCCGTTTCGGTTCCCCGAGGCTCCAACCGACCCGCAGGTCAGCGTCTTCTACTCGGTGGACCTCAGTAAGACCCCCCCGAAGTTCGAAAGAAACCGCGAGGGCGGCATTCGGGTTCCTCTTTTTGCCGATCTCAAGCGCCACGATATGGGTGATGCGCTGGCGGAGGAGTTCGATCTGGCCGATTTGAAAAGAAATAGAGAATTCACGACGGCGCGTCTTTGGGGCATCGCCGATTCAGCACCCTACCTCCACGACGGCCGCGCAACCACGCTCACCGAAGCGATCCTGCTGCATGGCGGCGAGGGTCTGAGCGCACGAGACGCTTTCGCCGACCTAAGCGATGCGCGCAAGGAAGCCATGCTCGAGTTCCTGCGGTCTCTGCGCACGCCAGAGAATCCCCTTCGCACCATGCCACCCCCACTCAGCGGGCGGTGAGCGCGGTGCGTCGGCACGGCCACGCCTGTCGTTGCTAAAAACTCACTCTGCCCTAATTACGATCGTCCCGAGGGACAAACCAGCAGTCAAAAGTCGGTGAACGCCGATCAGGAATGGCGTTGTGGGTCTGAAGGCCTTGGAAAAGAAGAATGCCTTGGCTCAGAGGCGGATCGATCTGTTCAGATCAGAGCAACGGGATGGTGACAAGAACTACGCCGCTCGCCGCGTGTATCGGTGATGGAGCCCTGTGGCTACCAAAAACCTCATCCGGGCCTGTTCGAGCTTGTGCTCGGAGCGCCGCTAAGGCATACTCCCTACTTCATTTAGAGTCGTACTCAGGCGGCCACCCCCCAGGCCACCTCCGGCAACCCGAAGCCGTCCGAATCCTTGGATCTCAGCGTCCCTAATAGTTCAACTCCCGCCCCCGGCACGCTCACTGAAGAAGATCCGGCAGCTCGTACCAACCTTCGACCGGCCTGCGGCACTTAGATCGGTGCAGGACAGGGACCATTGCCCGGGAGAGCGATTCGATGCAGGCTTACCCCGCCAGTCCACGGGAGAGCTGGTCCAGCATGGACGATGTGATCGACCAGGAGCGGCGGGGTGAGGTGGCCGCGTTCGAGGCGCTGTATCAGCGGCACGTGGGGCGCGTCTATGCCCTCTGCCGGAGGATCTCGGGCGACCCGGGGCGGGCCGAGGAGCTGGCTCAGGAGGTTTTTCTCAAGGCGTGGAAGCATCGCGCTTCGGCCCGGCCGGGCGACGGGTACACCGGCTGGATCTGCAGGGTGGCGATCAATGTGGCGATCAGCGACAACCGATCACGTGGGCGACGGTCGCGGCGGGAAACGCCGGTGGCCGACCCGGCAACCTGGGATCCAGCCGCTCCTCCGTCGTCGCCGGGAACCGGCCTCGACCTGGAGAAAGCGATCGACCGCCTGCCGCCCGGGGCACGCAACGTTTTCGTCCTGCACGACGTTGAGGGGTACCGGCACCATGAGATCGGCAGCCTCCTCGGCCTGTCGACCGGCACCACCAAGGCCCAGTTGCACCGGGCCCGCCGGATCCTGAGGGAGGCATTGAGCCGATGAGCAACTGCGAGCGGATGGACGAACAGCTGAATGATTTTGTCGATGGCGAGCTGTCGGGGACGGGCGCGCGGGAGGTCACCGCCCATCTCGAAAGCTGCGCCGCATGCCGCGAGACGCTGGGAGCGCTCCGCTCTCTGAAGGAAAACGCGGCCGCGCTCCCTGACCGCCTGCCGCCGGGCCGGAATCTCTGGCCGGAGATCGAAGGGAAACTGCGGCCCGGGCGGCACCGCGCCCCGATGGCGTGGGGCTGGCCGGCCGGCCTGGCGGCCGCCGCGGTGGTGCTGGTGACGGTGACCGCCTCGATCACCATGTTGCTGATGCGCTCCGGCCCCGAGCGGCCGGTGCCGCGGGCCGCGACCGCGCCGGCGGGGGAGGCGGTTCTCGCCTCCTACCGGGCGGCGGAAAATGAGTACCTGCGCGCTGCCGAGGATCTGCGGGCGGTGCTGGAGCAGCGCCGGGACGATCTCGCCCCCGAGACGGTCGCCCTGCTGGAAGAGAACCTGCGCGTCGTCGACCAGGCGATCCGCCAGATGTGGACCGCGCTCGAGAACGACCCCGGTCATGCGGGCAACCGTCGTCTGTTCAAGGCGCTCTATCGGAAGAAGGTCATGCTGCTGCAACAGGCGATTCGCCTGCCATCGCAGGGCTGAGAGAGGAGTGGAGATGAGATACGCACGACTGCTGTTCCTGCTGATGTTCACCGCGGTGTGTCCCCTGTGGGCGGCCGGGGAGGTCAACGAGCGGCGCTCACTGGCGCCGGACGGCCTGGTCGAGGTCGAGATGATCTCCGGCTCGATCCGCGTGATCGGCTGGGACAGGGCGGAGGTGGAGATCACCGGCCGGCTGAAACGCCCGGACGAGCAGCTCGAGATCGACAGTGACGGTGGCCATGTCAGCATCGAGGTCAGCCCGCCGCACGGCCGCTACCACGATCTGGACGAGAGCCTGGAGATCCGGATGCCCCGCGGCGCCCGGCTCGAAGTGGAAACGGTCAGCGCCCCGGTCGACGCGACCGATCTATCCGGCGATGTGGTGATCAGCTCGATCAGCGGCAACATCCGGCTGAAAGGGAACCTGCGCTCCGTCGAGGCGGAGACGGTCAGCGGGCTCATCACTCTCGAGGACGGCGGCGATCTGCGCGAGGGTACCTTCGAGACGGTGTCGGGGGTGATCCGGGCACGGGCGAACTTCCAGCCCCGCGGCAACTTCGAATTCGAGACGGTGAGCGGCACCATCGAGCTGACGGTGCCGGCGGGGCTGGCGGCCGACTTCGAGGTGCAGACCTTCTCGGGCCGCATCGACAGCGACCTCGGCCCCGATCCGCGGCGGCCCGATCCGCCCCTGCCGTCGCGGGAGCTGATCTTCTCGACCGGCTCGGGCGGCGCCCGGATCACGGTGCAGTCGTTCAGCGGCATGGTGAAGATCCGCCAGGAGTGATGCGCCTCGGCGCGCTGCCTCCGGCGGCCGCCTGTATAATGGTGCCGCCGTGCAAATCGGGACGACCTTCAAACACTATCGCATCGTTTCACGCCTCGGCGAGGGCGGGATGGGGGTCGTCTATCGGGCCGAGGACACCCGGCTCGGACGCACGGTCGCCCTCAAGGTCTTCCCCCCCGATCTGGCGCTCGATCAGGAGCGGGTCGAGCGTTTCGAGAGAGAGGCGCGCGCCGCCTCCGCCATCAGCCATCCCGGTATCGCCACCCTGTACGATTTCGATCACGATGGCCCGACAGCCTTCCTCACCATGGAATACGTGGAGGGGAAGACCCTGCGGCAGCTTCTCCAGCAGGGCTGCCTGCTCATGCCGCAGCTCCTCGACTGTCTGGCGCAGGTGGCCGAGGCCCTCTCCGCGGCGCATCGCAAGGGGATCATCCACCGCGATCTGAAGCCGGAGAACATCATGGCGTCGGATTCGGGGTTCTACAAGATCCTCGACTTCGGTCTGGCGCGCATGGAGATGGAGCCGGTCAGCCGGGCTTCCGGCGGCGTCAGCCCGACGCAGATGGTGACCCGGACGCACGAGCTGACCAGCGAGGGAAAGATCCTCGGCACGATCTCCTACATGAGCCCCGAGCAGGTGCAGGGGCTGGTGCTCGACACGAGGTCGGACATCTTCTCGTTCGGCACGGTCCTCTACGAGCTGGCGACCGGACAGAAGCCGTTCAAGGGGAACAACGCCATCGCCACCTTCCACGCCATCGTGCACCAGGAGCCGGAGCCGCTGTCGGCCGCCCGTCCCGATGCGCCGCCCGAACTCGAGCGCATCGCTGCCAAGTGCCTGGCGAAGGATCCGCGCGAGCGCTATCAGACCTCCGCCGATCTGGCGGTCGACCTGCGCGTGCTGCGGCGGGAGAGCGAATCGGGCAGCCGCAGCATGCCGATTCCCCGGCCGGTGCTGCCGGGCCGCCCCCGGTCCCGCCGCCGGCTGCTGATCGGCGCCGCCGTTGCCGCGGCGGTTGTGATCGCCGGGCTCGGCGGCCGGGCGATGCTGCAGAGGGAGCGCGCCGCGGTGCCGTCTGCGACGGCGCCGCTCCGGCCTCCGGCCCCGGTCCCTGCCGCGACCTCGCGCCACCGGGTGGTCCTGACCCACTTCATCAACCAGAGCGGCAACCCGGACGACGACTGGCTCAGCCAGAGTCTGCCCGAGATGATCACCACCGACCTGGTTCAGTCGGGGGGGCTGGAGGTGATCTCCACCCAGCGTCTCTACGACCTCCTGGCGATGTCGGGGAGGAGCGACGTCGCCACCCTCGATCGCGGCACCGCCACCGAGCTGGCCCGCTGGGCCGGAGCCGGCGTGGTGATCGGCGGATCGATCTTCCGCAGCGGCTCGGGCTATCGGATCGACGTCCAGGCTCACGACACGACCAGCGGTCAGGTGGTGGCGGCGTCAAGGGTGGAAGGGGATGACGTGTTCCAGATGGCCGATCAGCTCGCTGCCGATCTGCGGCAGGGACTGCAGATCGCCGCCGTCGGGGACCAGCAGCTCGACGAGCTGACGACGTCATCACCGCAGGCGTACCGCCTGTACGCCCGTGGCATGCAACTGTACGAAGA
>CBDUYA010000130.1:0-8435 GCA_965371335.1 uncultured bacterium
TCACACCCATCAGGTTCGGCACGAAGCCGAAGGCCTTTTCGACCTCCCGCAGACTCTCCCGGGCCTCGACCGGGGCCGAGTTTCGATCACGCACATGAAATTCCATCGCGCACCTCCTGTTGATATGGCGTTCCCGACGATCAACCCTGTCCAACCGGCGGGACCGGCTCCTTATTCCCGCCCGGGTGCCACCCGCCGCGTTCACCCGCCGGCGCGATCGATCCCGGTTGCCTGCGCCGGCGGGCTGAACAGGTCGAGGACGACGGTTTCTTCGAGCGCCTCGGCACCGTGAGGAACATTGGAGGGAAAGTGGAGAAGTTCATCGGCCCCGACGACGATCTCTTTCCGGTCGCCGGGCGCGCCGACCAGGAAACGGATCTTACCGGAGAGGACGATGGCGATCTGCTCCTCGTCGTGCGAGTGCGGCTCGATTTGGAAGCCCTTGCGCAGCAGGACGCGCGCCACGGTCATCCGGTCGCCGTGGATGCGCTTGCGCTCGAGCCGTGGCATGGGATAATCGGCCTCGAGATCCGCCCAGCGGATCTTCCGGGCCTCGGCTTTGCATCCAGTCTCGCTCATGGCGTTCCCTCCCTCTGCGACAGGTTGGTCGGCAGCTCGATGAAGCTGGCCATCTCCCCGGCGTGGTAGAGGCGCTGAGTTGCACGTTTGAAGTCCTCCGGCTTCGCCCAGGCGATGTTGGGGACGAAGGTCTGCGGGTTCCGATCGTAGACCGGGAACCAACTGCTCTGAATGTGCACCATGATCCGGTGCCCGGCGCGGAAGGTGTGGTTGGCGTGCGGCATGCGGACCCGGTACGGCAGCACCTCCCCGGCCGGGATCGGCTGCGGCTTCTCGATGCTCTCCCGATAGCGGCCACGCATGATGTCGGCGGAAATCATCAACTGAAAGCCGCCCAGCTCCGGTTGCGACGGCACCTCGTTCGGGTAGAGGTCGATCAGCTTCACCACCCAGTCGGAGTCGGTTCCGGTCGTCGAGGCGAACAGCGTCGCGCCCACCTCTCCGCTGATGGTGACCGGCTCCCGCAGCACGTCGCTGACGTAGGTCAGCACGTCGGTCCGATCCGAGAACGGCCGCTGGTCGTGCGACAGCCAGTCACGCCACGTCGCGTAGTCGTTCTCCGTGAACGACGGGCGAATCGGCCGCACCCGGTACGGCACCGGTTTGGCGGGATCGGAAACGTACTCGTCGAAGTCGCCGTCGGCAGCGGTGCCCGGCGGCGTCAGGGCGAGCCTTCCGGCAGGCTGGAGGTAGAGCCTGGCGCGCTCCACCTCCCGGCGAGGCGGCCACGCGTCGTAACGCCGCCACTCGTTGGCGCCGGTCTCGAAGGCGAGCACCGGAGGAATGGGGCTCGCCGGTTCAATCCCTTTCAGGTGCAGATCCCAGAACGGCTGCCGCACTTTCTCCCGGAACCAGAGGCTGGTATCGGCGCCCCATTTGATCTTGCCAAAGGCCGAGCCCTCGCCCCACGACTGCCCGTGAATCCACGGGCCGATGACCAGATGGTTGCGATCGTTGGTCTCGTCTTTCGATTCGAGCGCCTGATAGGTGACGATCGCTCCGTAGATATCCTCCTGGTCGAAGAGACCGTGCACCATCATGGTCGGAACCTTCAGCGGGACCTCCGCCAGCATCCGGTCGACCGCCTGCAGCTTCCAGTAGCCGGTGTAGGCCGGATGGTCGAGCAGGCGATTCCAGGCGGGCAGGCGGTCGGCGTTGTAACGCTTGCCGAACTCCCCCACGGAGCCCGCCTCGAGCACCGCCGAGTAGAAGTCGTAGTAGCCGTGCGGCACGCGGTAGTCGGAGTCCTTGTTACCGGTCTGCGTGTAGATGTAGTCGAGCATCACCGGCCGGAACGCCCCGTTGTGAAACCAGTCATCGCCGATCCAGCCGTCAACCATCGGATTGACCGGGATCGCCGCCTTGAGCGCCGGATGCGGGTCGATGAGCGCCATCAGGGTCAGGAACCCACCGTACGACACGCCGGTGATCCCGACCCTGCCGTTGTTGTTCGGTATGTTCTCGACCAGCCAGTCGATGGTGTCCCAGGTGTCGGTGCCGTGGTCGATCGGCCCGGAGTTCATCGGCCCGCGCGGCGGCAGGTTCATGATGTAGTCCCCTTCCGAGCGGTGCTTGCCGCGGGAGTCCTGGTAGACGCGAATGTAGCCGTTGCGCACCAGCGGCTCGTCCGAGACTCCGAGCGCCATCGCCATGTCGGGGCTGGGGACGCGGGAAGTGGCCCTGGTGGCGCCGTAGGGGGTGCGGGTCAGAACGATCGGCATCGGACCGTTCGTCCACTTCGGGATCAGGATGACGGTGAACAGCTTCACCCCGTCCCGCATTGCGACCATCTCCTCGCGGCGCTCGTGGTTGAAGTCTTCCGTGATCGGCGAGAACTCCTCCGGAATGTCGCTCCCCTGCGCGCCGATGTCGATGGCCTGCGCCGCGGCCGGCGTCACCAGCGCCGACATCATCAGCATCGACATCACCGGCAGGATGCTGGCCTGAACCGGTCCATTCATTGTCAACTCCTCCATGGCTCAGCCGGATTGCAGCGACTTCCGGCCGGGGGGCTCAGGATACTACAGCGGCTGGCGGCGCAATGTGGTCACATCCCAGGGGGCGACGACGGAGCCAGCTGTTACGGGGAATTCAGGCCCAAAGTGTGAGGGGATCTCTGCCCGGCGAGCGTCTCTCATGAAGAAGGCCGGGCGCCCTCATCGTGGGCCGCCCCGGGATCCATGTGCGATTCGGGAGGGTGCACCATGCAGCGACTCAATGCCGGCCTCAACCGCCCCACGCCAGCGGCGGCGAACAGCGCGTTCCGCACGGTCTTGATCCTCACGACGCTGGTCGCGGCGGCGATCAGCGCCGTTCAGGGGGCGACGCAACGCCAGCTGATCGTCATGTCCGACAGCGAGGCCGAGATCGCCTTCATGGCCATTCCGCCCGATGTCGAAACCGTGTTCATGACCGGGACGGCGACGGCGTCGATGCCGGCGCCGATTGCGACGATCTGAACGCCGCACGGTTCCCCGGTCACCCGGAGATCTGCGATGGGATCGACAACGACTGCAACGGCATCGTCGACCCTCCGCCCGGCCTCGTCACCGGCCTTCTGCGGGACGGCGAGGTGCTCAACTGGGGCCTCGGCTCCAACGCCACCCAATTCGACGTGGTCACCGGCGATCTGAACCGGTTGCATCTGACCGGGAGTCTCGAAATGGCGATCACCGGCTGCGTTGCCGACGATCACAGCGACAACGAGTTGATCGATCCGACCATCCCCGGACAGGCCGCGCCGCGCGATGCCGCGATCGCGGCGTCCGGCAACGGCTGCCTCTGATCTGCGGCGGCAACAAGGACGCGTGCACGACCAACGCTGATTGCTGCTCCAATTGCCGCTGCAGGAATTCTCCTCAGCTGCTGCCCGCATTTGATAGAATCCGGGGCGGATCTCTCACAGGAGCAGCGATATGCGCAGAACCGCCCCGGCAGTTCCCGCCCTGGCCGCGCTCGCCTTCGTGGTGGCGTGCGGCGGTCCACCGGCCGACACCAGCACCGATTCTCCCGAGGCGCCCGTGGAGAGCAACGTTCTGTTGGAGAAATGGACCGGACCGTACGGCGGCGTGCCCGCCTTCGACCGGATGGATCTCACCGCCCTCAAGCCGGCGCTCGAGGCCGGCATGTCGAAGCACCTCGCGGAGCTCGAGGCGATCGCGGCCGTCTCGCAGCCCCCGACCTTCGACAACACCATCGCGGCGATGGAGCGCGCCGGCCGCGATATCGGCCGGGTGCTCACCTACTGGGGGATCTGGAGCTCGAACCTCTCGACAGAGGAGTTCCGTGAGATCCAGACCGAGATGGCGCCCCGGCTGGCGGAGTACCGCTCGAAGATCACGCAGAACGAAGCGCTCTTCAAGCGCATCAGGACGGTGTACGAGAGCGGCGAGAAGGGATCACCGCGGCCCGACCAGAAGCGCCTCGTCCTGCTCATCCACGACCAGTTCGCGCGCAACGGCGCGACGCTGGGGAGCGGGGCAAAGGAGCGCTACGCGGCGATCAGCAGGCGGCTGGCCGAGCTGCAGACGAAGTTCTCCAATAACGTCCTCGCCGATGAGGAAGGGTACGTCACCTACATCACCGTGGATCAACTCGGTGGCCTGCCCGTTTCGTTCGTGCAGGCCGCCGCCGCGGCGGCCGCCGAGCGGGACCATGAAGGCGAATACGCCATCACCAACACCCGCTCGTCGATGGATCCGTTCCTGAAATTCTCCGGCGAGCGCCACCTGCGCGAGAAGGTCTGGCGGACCTACTATTCGCGCGGCGACAACGGCGACGATCATGACAACAACGCGATCATCGCGGAGGTCCTGAAGCTGCGGGGCGAGAGGGTGAAGCTTCTCGGCTACGACAATTTCGCCGCGTGGCAGATCGAGAACCGCATGGCGAAGAGACCCGGGCGCGCCCTCGATCTCATGAAGGCGGTGTGGCCTGCCGCCCTGGCCCGCGTCAAGGAGGAAGTCGCCCAGATGCAGGCGGTGGCCGACGCAGAGAAGGCCGGGATCACCATCGAGCCGTGGGACTATCGCTACTACGCCGAGAAGGTGCGCCAGGCGAAATACAACCTCGACTCTGATGAAGTCAAGCAGTACCTGCAGCTCGACAAGCTGCGCGAGGCGATGTTCTTCGTGGCCGGCGAACTGTTCAACTTTGACTTCGCGCCGGTCGCGGAGGGGTCAGTCCCGATCTTCCACCAGGATGTTCGGGTGTGGGCGGTCAAGGACAGGACCTCGGGCGAGCACATCGGCCTCTGGTATCTCGACCCTTACGCGCGCCCCGGCAAGAGCTCCGGCGCCTGGGCCACGTCCTATCGCAGTCACGAGACATTCGGCGGCAAGGAGACGGTGCTCGGTTCGAACAACTCGAACTTCATCAAAGGCGCTCCGGGCGATCCGGTGCTGATTTCATGGGACGACGCCGAGACCCTGTTCCACGAGTTTGGCCATGCCCTGCACTATCTCTCATCGGCCGTCGCCTACCCGACGCTCAACGGAGGGGTGCGCGACTACACCGAGTTCCAGTCGCAGCTTCTCGAGCGCTGGCTGCTGACCGACGAGGTGATCGACAACTATCTCGTCCACCACCAGACCGGCGAACCGATCCCGGACGCGCTGGTCGCCAGGATCAGGAACGCGGCGACCTTCAACCAGGGATTCACGACGACCGAGTATCTTGCTTCGGCGCTGATGGACATGATGTACCACATGACCGATCCGGCCAACCTCGACCCCGACGGTTTCGAGCGCACGAAGCTGATAGAGCTCGACATGCCGGGCGAGATCGTCATGCGCCACCGCAGCCCGCACTTCGCGCACATCTTTTCGGGAGAGAGCTACGCCGCCGGCTACTACGGCTACATGTGGGCCGACGTCCTCACCTCGGACGCGGCCGAAGCGTTCGCCGAAGCACCGGGTGGGTTCTATGACAAGGACCTGGCGAGGAAGCTGGTCGACAACCTGTTTGCGGTGCGCAACGCCGTCGATCCGGCCGACGCCTATCGCGCCTTCCGCGGCCGGGATGCCCGCATCGACGCGCTGATGCGCGATCGCGGCTTTCCCGTGCCGGACATGAAGTAGTCCCGCGGCGGGGGAGTACTCAATGCCCGACAACGACGAACCATCCGATCGTCCGAAGCCCGATCCGGAAGAAGACTTCGCCCGCATGCTGGAGGAGTCTCTGGCGCCCAGGTCGTATCGGGAGGGCGAGACGGTCGCGGGGACCATCGTGGCGATCGGCTCCGACGTGGCGTTCGTCGACGTCGGCGGCAAAGGCGAGGCGACCATCGCACTCGAAGAGCTGGTCGACCCGGACAGCGATACCGAGGTCAAGGTGGGGGACACCGTCCAGGCGGTCGTCGTGTCGACGGCCGGCGGGCTGAAGCTCTCCCACAAGCTCGCCCGCGGCGCCGCCACCCGGAGGCAGTTGGGGGATGCCTACCGGGCGGGACTGCCGGTGGAGGGACGGGTCGAGAAAACGATCAAGGGCGGGTTCGAGGTGCGCATCGGCGGGCAGCGCGCCTTCTGCCCCATCTCCCAGATCGACATCAGCTTCACCGCCGAGCCTGAGGTCCACGTCGGGCAGCTCTACACCTTCCGTATCATCGAGTACAAGGAGGAAGGAAAGGACCTGGTCGTCTCCCGGCGGGAGTTCCTCGAGGAAGAGGCGCGTGAGATGGCCGACGAGATCCGGCGCGCCGCCGTTCCGGACGCCGTCCTGCCCGGACGGGTCGTGTCGGTGCGCCCCTACGGCGCCTTCGTCGATCTCGGCGGCGGCATCCAGGGTCTGCTGCACGTTTCCGAGATGGGCTGGTCCCGGGTGGCCGACCCGGCGGACATCGTCCGGCCCGGCGACCAGATCACGGTCAAGGTTCTGCGCGTCGACGATGAGAAAGGAAAGATCTCGCTCGGGCTGAAGCAGCTACAGGCCGACCCCTGGTCGAACCTGGAAGAGAAGTACCGGATAAGCCAGGTGCTGACAGGAAAGATCACCCGGGTGGCCGACTTCGGCGCCTTCGTCGAGCTGGAGCCGGGGATCGAGGCGCTGGCGCACGTCTCGACCTTTCCGCCGACCGGCAAGCGAGATGGCTGGAAAGAGACCGCCGCGCCCGGCGCCACGGTTGCGGTCGAGATCCTGAGCCTCGACCCGGGACGCAAACGGATCGGCGTCGCGGTCCTCGAAGAAGGATCCGCCAGGGCCGGCAGCGCCGGCTCCGCGCCGCCGGGCGCCCGCGTGGAGATCACGCCGGGGGTCCGCCTCACCGGCAAAGTGGAGCGGCACGAACGGTACGGCATCTTCGTCTTCCTGGCGCCGGGACGCACCGGCCTCATCCGTGCCGAGGAGACCGGAGTCAAGAAAGGGAGCGATTTCGTCAAGGCGTTTCCCCTCGGCAGCGACCTCGAGGTGATCGTCCTCGAGGTCGACCCGGACGGCCGCCGCATCGGGTTGAGCCGCAAAGCGGTCCTGGAAGCCGGCGAGAAGAAGGAAGTCAGCGACTACACCCGGAAGCAGGACGGGGCACAACCCGAAGCGTTCGGGTCACTCGCCGGCAAGCTGCGCGCGGCGATGCGGCCGAAGGACGATTGACTTCCTGCTCGCGACTCCATGCCGGCATCGGCCTGGCGCGAGCCCAGACACTCCTGGACAGCTTTGACGGCGGGCGCAAACGCGATATCGCTGACCGGCTTTTTCATGGCGCGGCTCGCGACAGGACGCCGAACACCCGCCGGGCAATCCCGCGCGGCGGCAGCTCTCCGAGGAAGGCGAGAACCTTGTTGACCACCCCGGGAATCGCCGTGACCCGGCCGCGCATCGTCGCGCGGTAGCCCGCGCGGGCGGCCTCTTCCGCCGACAAGCGCGGCAGCCGGCGGTAGATGCCGGTTTCGCCCACGCCCGCCGCACGGACGAAGTCGGTGGAGGTCGAACCGGGTGCCAACGCCGTCATGGTGACGCCCGTTCCCTTCAACTCCGCCGCCAAGCCGCGGGTCAACGACATCACGTAGCCCTTCGAGGCGACGTACGCGGCCCAGCCCGGACCGCCGGCGAAGTAGCCGACGAGCGAGGCGACGTTGAGGATGCGTCCCGAACCCCGCGCCACCATCGGCTCCAGGAACATCCGGGTCAGCAGGGTCAGGTTGACAACGTTCAGTTGCAGCATCGCACGCAGCCGGTCGACGTCGCTCTCCACGAAGGCGCCGTAATCGCCGGTGCCGGCATTGTTGACCAGCACGTCGATCGCGATGCCGGCCCCCGCGACCTTCCGGAACAGGTCGAGAGGGCCGTCGCTGGTCGACAGATCGACGGCGTGGGTGGTGACCTTGACGCCGTGGGCCTCCCGCAGCTTTCCGGCGGCCTGCTCGAGCGCCGCGGCGCGGCGGGCCACCAGCACCAGGTCGTGGCCGCCGCGGGCGAACTCCCGTGCCAGGGCCAGCCCGATGCCACCCGACGCGCCGGTGATCAGCGCCGCGGGGCGTCGTGCGTGACGCTCGACAACACCACCAAGTCGTCCGCGGTACCCGCCAACGAGGCCTCCACCTCGGCCGTGCCGGTTCACGACGCCGCCCCTTCGGCGGCGCCGAAGACCGTTCGGTACTGGCGGATGAACGCGTCGAGCGCCTGCGGCGCCTGACCGCCGATCCGCTCGACGACATCGGTCTCGCCGCGGAAGATCCCGTTCTGGTGGTCGACCGCCACCGCCTTGAGGTGGGTCACCAGCGAATCGGTCATGCCGTCGACCCCGGCGAGCACCTCGCCCCAGGCCTCCACCGGCAGGTCGACGTACTCGACCGGCTTGCTTAGCTCCCGCGACAGCACGCCGGCCATCTCGGTCAGCGAGAGGTTGCGGGGCCCGGTCACCA
>CBDUYA010000131.1:0-8407 GCA_965371335.1 uncultured bacterium
GTGATCGGCCTGACGGGAGACACGGTCGAGGTGCGTGATCGGAAGGACTACAACAACGACAAACCGCTGGATGAACCGTACAAGGTGCACCGAAATCCCAGGGGGCTCAATATCTCTCAGGACGACTATCCGAAGACCCGCGTGCCGGAGGACTCTCTCTTCTGTATGGGCGATAACCGTGACAACAGCAGGGACAGCCGGGCCTGGGGATTCGTCCCCCGCAGTTACCTCAAAGGGCGCGCCTTCATGATCTGGTGGTCTTACGAAGAAGACCATGACGCCTACCTCAAGACCTCCTTCGGCGATCGCGTGCGCGGCATCTGGGCAAAGCTCAGCCACCTGTTGACCAAATCCCGCTGGCGGCGGACCTTCAATATTATCGAGTGAACGGCAGGACCACCCCTTCCGGCAGATCGACCCCGACCGGCGGACGGCCCTCACCCGACCAGCCGCGATAGCTCGACCATCGCCAGGCCTTCGCCTCGGTGGTGAGGCGCGCATGGATCGGGTTGCGGTGCAGAAGGACCGCGCGCCGGGCGATGTGGCCCGGAGACGCCAGCCGAATCACTTCGATCCCGTCCTGCCACACCAGTCCGCTCCGCCCACTGCGGGAGTTGACCTCCCGCGCGAAGCGCGATCTCAGCTGCTGCACGATGAACCGCACGCTGCGCGGATCGTCGTCGAGCGAGCCGAGAATCAACCGCACCCGGTCGGGAAGCAGCACGTAGGCGTGCAGGGCGAAACCGAGCCGGCGCCGCAGGTGACCGAGCACCTTGCAGAAGAGGGCAGCGCGGCTGGCCTTCGCCAGGATCGGCCGGCCACCGTAGGTCGAGAAGGTGACCTGATAGGCAGCAATGGACGGTTGATCGACATCGGGCGCCACGGGGAGTTCCTCCATGCCCGGCGCACGCACCACGATCGCGACCGTCCGCTCTCGAGGCCGTGAGCCCGTTCACAGGACGATCACCTGTAAGCAAGATCGATGCTGCCCCGATTGGCCGCCGCAACGGCGTGATCCGCTGTCGTGGTGGGGGGTGGGCCGTTCGCTGTCGCACGTTCCCCGGTGGACACTGTGCGCGACAGAACATCCTCACCCGGCGGAAGGTACGCAACGGGAGGGGGCGACTCTCCAGATGGTGAGCCGCACCCATCCGGTATTGCCGGGATCGTGCAGCAGCGCCGGTGGCGGTCCGTGGTGAATGAGGTGAGAAGCGATTCGCCGGGCAGGAGGAGAGCGGGCCAGGCGATGAGGTGCAAGCGAGAAGCGCGATCCTCCTCCCGCCCGATCGCTCGATCTGCTCCGTGGAGCGCCCAAGTCAGCGGCCCCGGGCGTGAGGCGGACCGCACCGTAATGACCGGTCCGCCTGGAGGGGTCGATCTCCTTCAGGAGATCTCTTCACCCTCCGCCGCCTCGGCCAGGGCCTCGGCGAATGCCGTCTTGGCCGCTTCGGCCGCCTGCCCGTAAGCGTGATGCATCGCGTGGGGCATGCGCTCGGCGCGCCGGCCGGCGTCTTCCGCCAGATCACGCAGCCGGCGGCGGGTCTCGCGACCGGTCTGCGGCGCGCTCAGATATCCCACGACGGCGCCGGCGATCGCGCCCAGCAGGAAGGCGGTGAACTGCCCGCCGCCCGATTGACTATTCGATGCCATGATGTTTCTCCTCTCTTCCCACTCCGTCCGTCACGGTCGGAGCGACGCTTCCCGGGACACCGCCCGCTCTTTTCGGCGTCCCCTTCCCCGGTCGCGCCCCGCCGGTCTCTCCCTCCTCACCGCGCAACGCGCGTAGCAGGGCGACGAGGGGAGGCCCCAGAACACTGGCCAGGCTCGCCGTCGTCTTGAGGGAGTTCTTCATCTGCCGGATGGACTGGCCGATCTCGGCTGCCGCCTCGACCGCCGGCTTGAGATCCTTCGTGTGCGACTCCACCACGCTCAGAACCCGCCGGGTTTCGCGCAAGGTCTGCATGAGCTGGTAGAGGACCGGCAGCAGGGCGCCAACGAGAACAGCCAGCAGCGTCACACCGACGATCAGGGCGGTTTCGCTCACCAGGTACTCCTTCAGGACCGGGTCGGATCCAGACTCCCGGTGTTCCGATTAGCTCAATCTAGCGTTTACTTTAACAGATTACCAGTGGGCAGAAAAGCGGGCTTCAAGGCGGCTCCGGAAGCGGAATGCGCGGCAGGTCGGCCGCGGTCTCACCCGGGGCGATGATCGAGTGCCGCCCGCGACCCGCTTCCCTGTCCGGGAAGTCCCCCCGGAAGTGACTGCCCCGGCTCTCCTCACGGCGGAGCGCCGAATCGGCGATCAAACGCCCTGCAAACAGCAGGTTGCGCGCCTCGAGACCGGCACGTGAGGGCGCTCCCGGCCGGAGCTGCCGCTCCAGATCGAGGATCGCGGCGGTCGCCCTTAGCAGTCCCTTCGCGTCGCGGACGAGGCCGACCTCCTCCCACATCACCCGGCGAAGCCCCTCCACCGTGGCGGCGACCTGGTCCGGCCCGATCGACCGGATGCCATCGATGCCGGTGAGATTGCCGTGGGTAGGAGGCGGTGGAGGGCGATCGAGGAGCACGGCACGTCCCGTTCGTGCGCCGAACACCAGCCCTTCCAGCAGGGAGTTGCTGGCCAGGCGGTTCGCCCCATGGACCCCCATGCACGCCACCTCGCCGGCGGCGTAAAGACCGGGAATCGAGGTGCGTCCCCACAGGTCGGTCTTCACCCCACCCATCATGTAGTGGGCGCAGGGCGAAACGGGAATGCGATCCCGGGCAATATCAATTCCGTGGCGCCCGCAGGTGGCGGCGATCGTCGGAAAGCGGCGGCGCACGAAGCCGGGATCGCGGCCGCTCATGTCAAGGTAGACGCAGGGGGAGCCGCTGCGTCTCATCGCCTCGACAATCCCCCGGGCGACGACGTCGCGCGGCGCCAACTCGGCATTCGGGTGCCGCTCCACCATGAATCGCCGCCCATCGCTGTCGAGCAGCCATCCTCCTTCACCGCGCATCGCTTCCGACAGCAGGAACCTGGGAGCGCCTGGCAGATACAGGCCGGTCGGGTGAAACTGGACGAATTCCAGGTCCATCAGCTCGGCCCCGGCCCTGTAAGCCATCGCCACGCCGTCTCCCGTCGCCTGCGGCGGGTTGGTCGTCTCCCGATAAACCTGTCCCGCGCCTCCCGTCGACAGGACGACGGCGGAAGCAAAAAGCTGGGCGGTCTCCCCGCTTCGCTCGTCGAGCCCGAGCAGGCCGACGCACCGCCCTCCCGCCACCAGTAAATCGATCGAGAACATCTGCGCCAGCAGCTCGATTCCAGGGGTCCGCCGCGCCGCGTCAAGCAATGTGCGCACGATCTCGCGCCCGGTGGAGTCACCCCGCGCATGCAGAATGCGGCGCTTGCTGTGCGCTCCTTCGCGGCCGAGGGCCAGGCGAGCGCCCTCCCGATCGAAGTCGGCGCCCCAGTCGATCAGCTCCAGGGCGCGGGCCGGTCCTTCTTCCACCAGGACGCGGACCGCTCCCTCGTGGCAGAGGCCGTCGCCGGCCTCCAGCGTGTCGCGAAAATGGAGCGCAACCTCGTCGTCATCCGACAGCGCCGCCGCGATCCCTCCCTGCGCCTTGTCGGAGGATGAATCGGTCGCCGCATCCTTGGTCAGCATGGCGACGCGTCGCCCGGCCTGCGCAAGCTCCAGCGCAGCGCGCAGGCCCGCGACACCACTACCGATGATCAGAGTGTCGTACCGGTCGACCGCCATGGCACCTACAGTTTACCTTTCTTGACAGTCCGTTTGAGCGCCCCTATCATGCAGACGATTCGCGGGAGGTCACCGCCACATCTGATGCAGGAAATCCCCCAGCACGGCTCAGTCGCCGATATTTTCCTCCCCCGCCTGGTGGCCCGGCTGCATCGCTCCGGCTTCGAAGGCGTGATCAAGATCAGTCTGGGAAACGCAGTGCGGGCGATCTACTTCCGCGGCGGCGAGATCGCCTCGGCGGCGAGCAACGACGAGCAGGACCGCCTCCAGAGTCTCCTGCTCAAAGAGAAGCGGCTGACGGAGCCACAGGTCGAGATGGCCCGCTCGCGCCAGAAACCGGGGATTTCTCTCGGCAAGACGCTGATCGAGATGGGATTCCTGACCCCTTCGGAGCTGCTGGAGTGCGCCCGCCGTCAGGTACGCCAGATCCTGGCGACCTGTTTCGAGCAGTCCGAGGGGCGGTTCCAGGTGGAGCCGGGGCCCCTGCCGCCGGAGGTCACCATTCTCGGTCTGCCGACGCGGCGGCTGATCTTCGATGGGCTGATGGAGATCAGGGATCGACGGCGGATCGTCCGCGAGATGGGATCGATGGAGTCGGTCTACTCCCCGACCGGTGATCTGGTGGCCGGAATCGGCGCTCTCAGCCTGGACCCGGCCATCGACCAGGTGGTGCGCGGGATCGACGGTGTTCGCAGCATGCGCGATCTGAGCGGGGCGACGCCGCACGACGACTTCACCCTGAGCAAGGCGATCCTCGCCCTGGAGATCCTCGGTCTCGTCGGGCGCGGGGACGGCGCTCGGCGCGCGGCAGACAGACAGGCAACAAGCCGCATCATCCCGGTCGAGGGCGCCCCGCTGCCGACCCCGGCCAATCCTCCCGAGGCGGACCTTGTCGCGGGGGACACGGCGGAGAATGAGGCCACACCGGCCGGCGGCCCCTCCCTTTCCACCGCAGACGGAACCGCACCGGACGAGGCTGCCGCCGAACCGCCCGCCATCCCCCCCGATGATCTGCCGGCGTTCGCCATTCCACCAGCGGAGACAACCGAGCCGCCCCGGTGGAGCATCGATCCGAGGACCGGAGAGCGCATCCATGAAGGGCCGATCGAAATGACGTTTGACGGCCTGGTCCGTTCAAAGGACAGGCCGCAAGCTGCCTCGACCCGGTTGTTCGCGGTGACCGCCGTGATCATCGCCCTGGTCGTTCTCGCCTTCTTTCTGTTCGCCCCCGGATCACGGGAGGAATCGCCCGCCGTCGCCGGTCTCGAGGATCGCGATCCAGCGCCGGTCGCCGTCGAAGAAGCGCCACGCGCCGCAGTGGAAACGCCCGGCAGAGGCCGCCCAAACGCAACCGATGTGGCGAAGACGGCTCCGACTCGCGCCGCCGACCCTCGCCCCGAGGTGGACATCGCGGCGCCCGCGGAGAAACAGGACACCCGGGTGGAGGAAACCGCGCCGGCAACATCATCCTCCGGCCCGGTTTCTCCGTTTCGACGCGCCGCCGAATACGCCGCCGCCCTGGAGCAGCTCGACGGCGGTCGGCTGCAGGGGGCCGCTCAGGTATTCCAGGAGCTCGTTGCCTCGGAGGACTCCGGCGCCTTCACCTTGCAGCTCATGATCGCCTGCCAGCCGGATACCGTGAAACGAGCCCGCGCTCAGTCGGGAGACGAGGCGATGCTCTTCGTCCTGCCGTTCACCTACAAGGGTCAGAGCTGCTTCAGGGCCTGCTGGGGGATCTACCCGGACAGCCAGGCGGCGCACGACTCGATCGGCCGACTGCCCGGCGCCTACCGCAGGGCCGGCATCAAGCCGATCGTGAAGGCGCTCGATCAGCTGCGGGGAGCAGGCTAGTGTCCCGCACCCGGGGCCGTTCGGTCATCGGCGTGCCGGGTCGCCCCCATCTGCGGCTGACCTGCGCCGCCCTGCTCCTGATCGCCTTCACGAAGCCGCTCGATGCCGACGTGATCCACCTCACCAACGGAGGATCGATCGAGGCCGATTCCTGGGAAGAGGCGGGCGATGACCTGATCATCCGGCAGGAGGGCGCAACCATCGTCATTCCACGGGATGAGGTGTCGCGCATCGAAGCGACCCCGCGCCGGGGCCAATCAGCGACCGGCGAGGGAGCGGCGCGACCGGCCCCTGGCGGAGGAGGCGCGACCGGCAGCTCCACCGCCGTCCCGGCCGCCGCGCCGAGTCGCGAGGAAGCGCTGGAGAGAATCGCCGATCTGAAGCGCCGGGTCCGCGATTACCCGATGGCGCGAGCGGAGAACACGCGGCAGTTGATCGCGCTGTTCAATTACCTCGGCGAAAAAAGCTACAGGGGTCGCGACTACGACGATGCGGTGGCGCAGTTCAGGGAAGCGCTCGATCTCGATCCGGACGACGCGCGGGCCCAACTTGGCCAGGCGGCGGCCTATTTCACCACGGGACAGGACCTTTACGCCCGCTCGATCCTCGAGCGGGCCTTGGTGACCCATCCCGATGATCCCCGCCTGCTGACCCTTCTCGGGGATGTCTACAACAGCCAGGAGCGCCCCGAAGACGCTCTCCAGGTGTGGGAGAAGGCGCAGATGCTTCGCCCCGAACACTCGATCACGCGGCGCATCGAGACTCTGCGGCGCCAGCACGCCGTCGACCGCAGCTACCGCCGTTCCGACGCCGCCCACTTCACCCTGAAGTACGATGGCGAGCGGGCCGGCCCCGACCTCGAGGCGGAGATCCTCGACCACCTGGAGGATCGGTTTCCCGACCTCGTGACGCGCTTCGATTACTATCCGAAGCAGCCGATCATCGTGATCGTCTACCCCGCCCGTCAGTTCTATCAGGCGACTCTGGCCAAGGAGAACGTCGCCGGCCTGTTCGACGGCAAGATCCGGGTGCCGAGCGGTGGCCTCAGGTCACTGAACGATGAGGCCCGCAAGGTCCTCCTGCACGAGCTTGCGCACGCGTTCATCGCCGGGAAGAGCCGGCGCACGGCACCCCGCTGGCTGCATGAGGGGATCGCTCAGATGGTCGAGGGAAAAGCCTCGCCGCCGGCCGTACAGGCCGATCTGGCCGCGGAATTCAGCGCCCTGCCTTCCGAAGCCTGGGGCCGCACCTTCAGCTACCCTTCCTCCCTCTCCTTTGTGGAGTATCTCGATCGGCACGAAGGATTCTTCCGGCTGGTCGAGGTTCTCGAAATGATGGCCGCGGGAGTCGGCGTCGAGGATGCCTTTCTCGACGTCACCCGCTACACCCTTCAGGAGCTGCGTCAGTCCTGGGGAGAAGCCCTTCTGCAGGACACGGCCCGCTGATAACGAATTCGAACTGACCCCACCGCATCGCCGGCAGCGGCTCTCCTTGCGCCCGACATCCCGGCGACGCAACTTATAGTCCGGGTGCGTCCGCCTCCCACCCGTTGATGGAGGCAGACCAGGCGCCCGCGCAGCGGAGATAAAACCGGATGCAGGGGAATCTTTCCGATCAGTCGCCGGCCGACGTCCTGAACAAGGTGCAGGGCCTGCAGGCCTCGGGGGTTCTCCGTGTCGAGAACGGCAAGACCATCCGGCAACTGTTCATCGATGCCGGTTCGGTCATCCGTTTCGCCGCCAGCAACCTCCCGGCCGAGAGCCTCACCTCGCTGCTGAAGCAGAAGGCGGGAGTGACCGACGACCACCTGCGGCAGGCGACGGCGGCGAAAAGGCAGAATGAGCTTCTCGGCACCGCGCTGGTCCGCCTCGACGTCCTGGAAAGCGGGCGACTGGCGGAGCTGACTGCGGAACATGTCGGCCACGTGATGCGGGCGATCCTGTCCTTAAAGGAAGGACGGTTCCGCTTCCAGGCGGGCGATCTGCCGTTTCGCGACCAGGTCGATGGTGGTCGCAGCATCGCCGCGATCCTGCTGCAGTGGGCGCGCGACTCCGTCGATCCGGTCCAGGTCCGTTACCGGATCGGCTCGATGGAAAATTACGTGCGCCGTGCGCAGACGCCGCCCGCCGGCTTTGAGAACGTCCCTCTCGACGCAGCGGAGGGCTATGCCCTGTCCCGTCTCGACGTTCCGACCAGCCTGCGGGACCTCTGCACGCTCAGCCCGGTGCCGGAGGAGACGACCCTGCGCGCGATCTACGCGCTCCGCCTCGCCGGCTTCGTCAAGATCGTCGCCGCGGGCGAGGCTCCCCGGCCGGCGCCCCAGATCGTCGACCCCCGTCCCAGCGGCCAGCCATCCCCCGCACCGCCCGAGGTCGCCGACCTGCCGTCCGCTCAGGCGCCCGCTCCCCCTCCTCCGGCCGTGTCGACCGCCGCCGTCTCACCGGATCGAGTCCCCGGGAACGGTGGAGCGCCCCATCCCGAAGCGCCGGAAGCGGAGGCGAGCGCACCGCAGATCGAGCGGGTCCGACCGCTGAGCGATCTCGAACGGGACGTGGTGCAGCGCTTCGAACAATTGCACCAGCAATCGATGTACGAGGTTCTCGGCGTCGAATCCGGAGCGGACACGACCGGCATCCGGCGAGCCTATTATGCCCTCGCGCGGAAACTGCATCCCGACAAGCTCCGCCAGGATGACATGAAAGCGAAGGCGGAAAAGGTATTTGCCCATATTACGGAAGCGTACTCGACGCTCAGCAAGAACGATTCGCGGCGCACGTACGACGAGGGACTGGCGCGGCGCTCCGGCAACAACC
>CBDUYA010000132.1:0-8342 GCA_965371335.1 uncultured bacterium
ATCATTATGGATGTGGGCGCCTTGATGGGCAGCCTTGTCGGTGAAACGGAGCGGGCCGAGAGCGGTCAGATTGGCATGCAGCACCCTCGCTCCCGCCATGTTGACCAGCATCTCGTAATCCCCCGACTGAACGGTGAGCTTCGACTCGACGCCGGCCGCGAGAGCCGCCCCCTCGGCGATCGCACGCACCCTCTCCATCACCTCGTCGACGCCGGTCCGTTCGGAGTCGCGCACCCAGCACCAGAGCCTGGCGTACTCCGGCACCACGTTCGGCACGTCCCCGCCCTCGACGATAGCGTAGTGCACGCGCACCGACGGCCGCAGGTGCTCGCGCATCATGTTAATTGCGTAGGTGAAGATCTCCAGGCCATCGACGGCGCTGCGCCCGTTCCACGGATCGAACGCCGCGTGCGACGTCTTACCGTGAAACTCGACGATGAAATCGACCATCGCCTGGCTGCTCGAGGTGTCGGCGGCGACCTCCAGGTCGGGATGCCAGGCGAGGGCCACATCGAGGTCATCGAACAGCCCTTCACGCACCATGTAGAGCTTCCCCCCGACCGATTCCTCCGCCGGCGTGCCGTAGAAGCGGATGGTGCCGTCAATCTCGCCCGCCTCGATCCGCTCCTTGATGGCGACGGCGGCACCGAGGCTCGCCGCGCCGAACAGATTGTGACCGCAGCCGTGTCCGGCGGCGCCCGTCTCGAATGGCTCCCTGATCGTCGTCGACTTCTGGGAGAGGCCGGGCAGGGCGTCGTACTCGCCGAGGACGCCGATGATCGGCCTCCCCGCGCCGTACTCCGCCAGGAAAGCGGTCGGCATCCCGGCGACGCCGCGGGTGACGCGAAAGCCCTGCGCCTCGGCGTGGTCGGCGAGCAGCGCCGCCGATCGCACCTCGCGCAGCGCCGTCTCGGCGAAGCGCCAGATCTGATCGGCGAGGCGGATCAGCTCGGGCTCCTGCCGATCGACCGCGACGAGCGCGTCGTCCTTGGGGTCCGCCACGGTGGACCCCGCTCCCGCAATCCCCAGTACGACGACGACCAGCAACACGGACAGCCCGCGCCGGCCTCTCCTCATGGTCTCCTCTCCCCGGCGTCCGCGCCGCCGCCCTGCGTTCGGGATTCCTGCAGGACCTCGCGCACCGCCGTCTTCAACGCCTCCCGGTCGCTTTCGCTGTCGATCCGGAACGGCCGGCTCGCCTCGCCGAAATAGATGCTCCGGTGCGGGAACGGAATCTCGATCCCGACCTCGTCGAACTTCTTCTTGATCCGCCTGTTCATCTCCCGCCCGACCATCCACTGCTTGATCGGGGCCGTCTTCAGACGCGACTTGATAATCACGGCGGAATCGTCGAAGCGGTCGACCCCGAGGATCTCGAGCGGCGCCAGGATCGCCGAGCGGTACGGCTCGTCCTCCATCAGGCCGTCAGCGACCTCCTTCAGCACCCCGGCCACCCGATCGGTGTCTTCCTTGTAGGCGACTCCGGTCTCGAACACGTAGAAGGAATACTCCCGCGTCATATTGGAGAGGCTGGCGATCGCACCGTTCGAGAAGACATGGACCGTGCCGTCGAGGCTGCGCAGCACCGTCGTGCGCAGATTGATCTCCTCCACCAGGCCCCCGGTCCCGTTGATGACGGCGACGTCGTTCACCCGGATCTGGTTCTCGATCAGCATGAACAGCCCGCTCATCACGTCGCGCACCAGGTTCTGCGCCCCGAAGCCGACCGCCAGCCCCAGCACGCCCGCGCCGGCGAGGATCGGGCCGATATCGAAACCGGCCTCCCGCACCGCCATGACGATGGCGATGCCGTAAATGAGAAAGCTCGCCGCCTTGCGGATGATGCCGCCGACCGTCTCCGCCCTCTTGTCGAGCTCCTGCGGCGAGCCGCCGGCACGCTTCTTCATCACGCCGGCGATGCGGATACGCAGCCCCCGGATCAGCCGGTTGGCGATCTTCGCAACAACCCATGCGCCGAGCAGGATGAGCAGAACGCGCAGCGCGCTCAGCGCGATCGGCCCCACGTCGATTTCCATCAACAGAGCGCTGATCTTCTCCATGCCTCACTCTCCTTTCAGGATCACCGTCATGCGCGCCTTTCCTCCGGCGGCGGATCGTCGTCGAACTCGTCCTCGATCTCGCCGAAGATTTCCTCGATGATGTCCTCCATCGTCAGAATGCCGCTCGGCCGCCCCCAGCGGTTGACCACTGCCGCCATGTGCACGTGCCGGCGGCGCATCTGGTTGAGCACGGCGTCGATGCGGCGCGACTCCGGCACCCGCAGCAGCTCCTTCTTGACCGCGCCGACATCAATTGCGCCCGTCTCCAGATCACCTTCCAGCGCCAGCGCCTTGATGTTGATGAGGCCGATGAAATCACCCTTCGTCGGTTCAAGGACCGGATAGCGCGTATGCCGGTGTTCCCGGGCCAGGGCGAGGTTGTCGGCACTCGACCGATCGAGCGACCACGACACCACCCGGTCGATCGGCACCATGACGTCGGCGGCCGTGCGATCGGCGAAGCGCGTGGCGCGATCCATGATCTCCGCTTCGCTCGCCGTGATCACGCCCTTGCGGATCGAGTCCTCGAACAGCAACCGCAGTTCGATCTCGGAGAGCGCCGGCTCCTGGCTCTCGCGCATTCCGAACATATTGACGATGGCGTTGGCGCTGCCGTTGAGGACCCACAGAGCGGGGTAAAAGACCCGGCGGAACAGGTTCAGCGGGAAGGCGGCAAGGCGGGCGATGCGGCCCGGCTTGCGGATGGCGACCGACTTGGGGACCAGCTCGCCAAGAACAATGTGCAGGACGGCGATGATGAAGAAGGCCCCGGTGAGCGCCAGGCTGTGCGCCGCTGCCGGCGCCATCGCCCCCAGCCCTTGCAGCAGCGGCAGCAGCAGACCGGCGAACGCCTCCTCGCCGATCCAGCCGAGTCCCAGGCTGACGAGGGTGATGCCAAGCTGGCAGACGCCGAGATACTCGTCCAGATGGGCCACCACGTCGCGGGCGAGGGTCGATCCGGGAAGCCCGGAGGTCGCCATCTCCTCGATGCGCGTGGCTCTCACCTTGACGATCGCGAACTCGGCGGCGACGAAGAAGGCGTTGCCGGCGACCAGCGCGCCGGCGGCGATCAGATAGAACGGGACGTGCGCCTCGATCATGCGTTCTCCTCGAATCAGCGGGATCGGCCGGGGACGCGGCGGTCGGCATCTCCCCGCCGGGGTCTCACTCCGGACCCTACAGCTTCACATACTCGGGCCCGCCACCCCCTTCGGGCGGAACCCAGGTGATGATCTGGTAGGGGTCCATGATGTCGCAGGTCTTGCAATGGACGCAGTTGCTGGCGTTGATCTGCAGGCGCTTGCCTCCTCCCTCCTTCGGGACCATCTCGTACACTGCCGCCGGACAGAACCGCTGGCAGGGATTGTCGTACTCCACGGCGCAGCGGGTCTCGCACAGGTCGGTGTCGGCCACCAGGAGGTGGACCGGCTGATCTTCCTCGTGCCTGGTTCCGGAGTGAAAGATATCGGTCAGCCGGTCGAAGGTCAGCCCGCCATCGTTCTTCGCCCCCTCGGGAGAAGGGGGCGGCGTGGAGCCGAACTGCTCTTTCAGGGTGCGGACCCGGGTGTGCCCCGGCCCGCTCGGCAGCGGATCGCGGATCCCGCGCCCCCCGGTCGCCATCTGCAGGGCACTGTGCACCAGGCCGGGGAGGAGACCGTTCCTGAAGCCGGCGTGGAAGTTGCGGACCTTGTAAAGCTCCCGGCCGGCCCACGACTCCCTGAACCGTTGCTCGTAGCGCGACAGGAACTCCTTCGAGGTGTCGCCGGCGAGTAGTGCCTCCATCGTCGTCTCGGCCGCCAGCATCCCGGCCTTCATGCCGGTGTGGATCCCCTTCAGGCGCATGGCGTTCAGCATCGCGGCCGCGTCGCCGACGATAAGACAGCCGCCGAGGTGGGGGCGCGGAACGGTATAGTAGCCGCCCACCGGGATCGCCTTGGCGCCGTAGGAGAGGATCTTCGCCCCCTTCAGCATCGGCCGGATCGCCGGGTGCATCTTGAGCCGCTGGAATTCCTGGTGCGGGTCGAGATGGGGGTTGCGATAGTCGAGACCGATGACCAGCCCGATGTCGAGCAGATCGTCCGCCATGTGATAGATGAACGAACCGCCGTAGGTCTCGCGGTCGAGCGGATATCCCATGGTGTGGATCACCCGGCCCGGCTTGAGACTCCCCTTCGGGCACTCCCAGACTTCCTTGATGCCGATGGCGTAGACCTGCGGATGGCGCCCCTCGTCGAGCTTGAACCGCTCGACCAGGACCTTGGTGAGCGTGCCGCGCGGCCCCTCGCACAACAGGGTGACCCTGGCGCGGATATCGATTCCCGGCTCGAAGTTGGCGCGCCGGTTGCCGTTGCGGTCGATCCCCTTGTCGCCAGTGCGCACGCCGACCACCCGATCCTCTTCGATGAGGGGCGCGGCGGCGGCGAATCCCGGAAACAGGTCGATCCCTCCCGCCTCGGCCCGCATCGCCATCCAGCGGACCACCTTGCCGAGTGAGGCGACGTAGTTGCCGTGGTTGCGCAGCGGAGGGGGGATGATCGGAAAGGGCCAGCGCCCGCCGGCGGTCAGGTACCAGACGCTGTCCTCGGTGACCGGCGCCTCGAGTGGACAGCCGTTCTTCTCGAAGTCGGGATCGAGTTCCTTGAGGGCGCGGGGGTCGAGAACGGCGCCGGAGATGGCGTGCGATCCGATCTCGTTCCCCTTCTCAACCAGGGCGATGGAGAGCTCGAGCTTGTCTCCCCTGCCCTCCTTCGCGAGGCGCCCGTTGTGGGCGTCGAGGAGCTGTCGCAGACGGATGGCGGCAGCCAGGCCGGCCGGTCCTCCCCCGACGATCAGGACATCGACTTCGAGTACGTCCCGTTCCGGCTCCGCCACCATCCCTCCAGGAAGCCGTCATTATACCGGTAGAGACCCCGGAGTCACTCTCCGGCTGCCACGCAGCCTGATGTCTGGAGATTTCCGACCGACTGCACTAGACTACCCTCCGGTTCGGCCCCCGGGCCGGCCGATGAGCCGGAAGCGAATCGGGGCTGGTGTCCTGCGCGGACTTCAAATCCGTTGGGAGCCGGGGGAACCCGGCTCCGGTGGGTTCGATTCCCACACGCTTCCGCCAACCTTGGGAGTTTGTCTGAGCTCCACCCTGTCGCACCGCGAGGAGGTCGCCATGAAAAAGTTGATCCTCATCATCGCCGTGCTCGCCGTGGCCTGGGTCGGCCTCAATTACCTGCGGACCGGCGAATTCACCCTTTCCCCCCCGACGATGAGCGAAGAGGAGCGCCATATCGCCGATCTCGAGGAGGAACTGGCGCGCATCGAGTCGCAGATCGCGCAGGCCGGGCGGGCCGCCGGGATGACCGGAATGGATATGACGGCCGACGTCGATTCGCAGTTGAAGCGGAAAGAGGAGATAGAAGAAGAGCTCGCCGAGGCCCGCAAGAAGCGACCCTGAGGCGGGCTGGCCAGAGGAAGTGGCGGGCGGCATTAGGGGCCCGCCCCGAAGGCCCGCAGGGCGAATTGCAGGCCGAACCCGATCAACGACAGGCCGGCCACTGCCGAGACGATCCGCAATGCCGGACCGCGCACGAACGCTCGCCCGAAATGCAGAGCGGCGCTCAGGAGCGCGACCCAGAGCAGACAGCCGAGCATCAGCGAGGCGACGTACAGCAGCTCGGTGCCGAGCTGCTGGCGGGGACGGGCGGCCAGGGAGGCTCCCAGGATGCCGAGCCAGAACGCGATGGTCATCGGGTTGAAGATCGTAATGACGAATCCGGTGGTGAACGCCCGTCGCCCGCGGCCCACGCTGCGCCCCTCCGCATCATCCGCGGCGGCGGGAAGCGGGACCGGCCGCAGCGCCGCTCGGATTGCCATCACCCCCAGATAGATCAGAACGAGCGCCCCGGCACTGAAGAGAAGGCGGCCGGCCCCCTGCCGGCGCGACAGAGGATCGGCCCCGCCGTAGGCGATCAGGATGTAGACGACATCGGCGATGGTCGAGCCGATCCCCGTCAGCAGGGCCGCCCGGAACCCCTCTCCAAGGCCCCGGCGGATGATCTCGACGTTCACCGGCCCTGGCGGAGCGGCGATCGCAAGGCCCATCACCACACCGCCCCAGAGGAATGCCACCCCCCCATTCGCCAGTGATTCAGGCAATCTCCCTCCCCACGGTGGCCGGCACGGCCACCGTGGACTGTAGCAGAGTCGCCCGGAGGGCCGTGACGGGAGCGACGCATCTCGCCCCATACTCAGGGCAACTGAAGATGATGCGGAATCGGCACCAGGAGTCGCTTCGTGCCGCCCCGGATGTGCGATTTCAGGCGAAATTCTAGTTGACAGATATGGGACTTCGCCATACGATCCGGTAAAACTACCAGGCGGCTGACGGAACGATGAATCAGGGAGGTTGAACGAGTCTCCATCCACAAAGGCGCGTGCGCCTTGCGTGGCTTTTTGTCTGGTGATCCAGCATGGCGCCGGCGGCGCCCGGTGGTCGAGCCGCAGGCGGAAGCGAGAGGAGGTCCAAACACAGTGGCGAACGGTAAAGTGAAGTGGTTCAACAACAGCAAGGGATACGGTTTCATCCAGCAGGAGGACGGGACCGACATTTTCGTTCATTTCTCGGCCATTCAGGGGGATGGCTATAAAACCCTCGAGGAGGGCCAGGCGGTCGAGTTCGAAGTCACGCAGGGCCCCAAGGGACAGCAGGCCGCGAACGTCGCCAAGGCCTCCTGACACCTCATACCCTCGGAAGAAACTTATGACGAACCCCGGAGGGGACTGCCCTTCCGGGATTTTTCGCCTCCCCGGAGGTCTCCGGGCGGCCGCGCGGCCGTGTGATACGATGAAACATGCCGCACCATCCCGGGATGCCTGTCGCGGCGTCGTGCGCCCTCCTGGCGGTCCTTGTCCTCTCCCCCCTTCTTTCGTGCACCGAGGTTGATCCAGCGGCCCGCCTGACGGAGGCGCGCCGTCTTCTGGAGGCGGGTCAGGCGACCGAGGCCACTTCGATCCTCCGCGATCTGCTGGAGCGCGAGCCGGGTGAGTTCGCCGTCGCCTACGAGCTGGCGCGGGCCGAGCACGCCGCGGGGAACCCGGAGCAGGCCGTTGTCGCCGTCGCTTCCGCTATCGCAGCCGACCCGCTGTCGCTCGACGCCCGCCTCCTGCGCGGCACGATCCTCGGCGATCTGGGACGTGATCAGGAGGCTCTGGCGGAGTTGCGCAAGGTGGTGGGCGGCACACCCCGGAGGCCGGGTGTGCATCGCACCATGGGCCTGATCCATGCCCGAGCCGGCAGGCGGCAACGGGCCAGCAACCAGTTCGAGAAGGAGCTGGCGATCAATCCGAACGATTCGATCGCTCTGATCGAGGCGGGGATTCTTTATCTTTCCCGGGGTCAGATACCGCAGGCGGCCGACCGCCTCGAGCACGCGGTGCGGGTGGCGCCCGGTTCGGCCAGGGCCTATCGCTATCTTGCCGAAGTGCTGTTCCGCCAGGCGCTCTACCAGGAAGGCCTGAAGGTGCAGCGACGCGCCTTTCAGCTCGACCCGCACGATCTCGACCAGCTTCTCGATCACGCCCGGGCCCTGCACAATTACGGTCATCCGGAGGAAGCGCGCCAGCGTCTCGAGGAGGCTCTCGAACGCGGCGTCCCCGATGTGCGTCTCTATCTCGAGGCGGCCCGCCAGGCGCGCGAACAGCTCGACAACCGGCGGGCGATCGAGGCACTGGAGAAGGCGATCGCCCTCGACCCGGCGCTGCCCGATGCCTGGCTCGATCTCGGCAAGCTGCTCCGCCTGGATGGAGAGCGCGCCGAGGCACTGCTCCACCTGCAGGAGGCGGAGCGGCTGGCCCCGATGAATCCTTTCGTCTGTTTCCATCTCGGCACCAGCCTGGAAGATGCCGGGCGCGACGAGGACGCGATGGAGATGTACCGTCGCACGCTGCAGATCGACACGAACAATCCGATGGCGCACTACGCGCTGGCGCGCCTGCTGATGCGCGCCGGCCGGCGCGCCGAAGCGGAGCAGGAATTCGCGCGCCACGCCGAGATCATGAAACGCAAAGGGATCGGGGGCGACCGGACCGGAGTGGCCTCGATGGAATAGAGGCGTGCAGCCCGCGCTGCCCGCGGGCTATGGATTGAGAAAATGCCCGACGACGGTGTTGGTGGATGTCCGGGGACGTTGCCTCTCTGTCCGGCCATGGTCGACTTCGACCACCGGCCGCGGGGGCCGCGTCGCCCGGGCCCTCAGAACCGCCTGCCCGTCCCCTTTTTCGTCCCTGAACTGA
>CBDUYA010000133.1:0-8341 GCA_965371335.1 uncultured bacterium
CTGCGGTCCTCGGGACCTTCCTCGCCTTGTCGCTTCCCCCGTTGCTCGTCCTCGTCACCCGGGCGCGGGGGCGCATCACCCGTGTCGCGGCTCCGCTCGCCCTGCTGCTCCAAGGATACGCGCTGCTGCTGACCCGCTCTTTCGGTGCGATCCTGGCGGTGACGGTCGCGATGCTGCTGCTGTTGCCGCTCCTGTCGCGCCCCGCGCGCCGCCTCGCGGCGCTGGCGATCGTCGTCGCGCTGCTGGCCGGAAGCGGTTACTCCCTCTACTCCCGGCGCGCCGAGATTGGCTACGCCCCGGGCAGCGATCCGATCTCGCTGCGCCTGGGGAACTGGCAGGCAGCCGCCCGGATGATCGGCGATCATCCGCTGTTCGGAGTCGGGCCGGGATCGTTCGGCACCAGCTATACGCTCCACATGCGCCCGGGGATGAACGAGACGCGCTACGCGCACAACTCCTATCTGCAGATCCTGGCCTGCTGGGGGCTGTGGGCGCTGGCACCGATCGGCGCCCTGCTGCTCGGCATCGTGAGCGCCCTGCGTCGCATGCTCGCGGAGGGCGATCCTCGTCTGCCGCTGGCGGCCGGGGGGGCGGCGTTTCTGGTGCACAACGGGATCGATTTCGGGGTCTACCTGCCCGGCATCGCCATTCCCGCGGCGCTGCTCCTCGGCCTTGTTCTGGGACCATCGAGGCAGGAGGCGGCGGCGTCGCTGCCGCTCACCGGGAGGCTGCGGATTGCCGGTGCATTCCTGACGGCCCTCCTGCTGCTCTCCCAAATCATGCCCCAAGCCCGCTCGCGGGCTCTCCTGAATGCGGCACGTGACGCAGCGCGGGCCGGGGAGCTCGAGCACGCCGCCCATATGGCGCGCGATGCCGCCGAGGTTCGCCCGGCGGAGCCGGATGCCTGGGCGTTTCTCGCCGAGATGACGCTGGTGCACTGGCGCGATGACCCGCGGCGCTGGGTGGCGGGAGAGGCGGCGTCGATCCGCGCGGTGCAGCTCGATCCGGAGTCGGCGATCCGGCACTATACGCGGGCGCTCTACCACCAGGCGGCGGGAGCCGGGGCGGCGGCGTACCGGGAGCAGGCGATCGCCCATCGCCTCTTTCCGCGCAAGGCTCTCTACAGTCTGCCGGTGGTTGCGGCCCAGGAGGAGACTCCATGACCCGCGCGATGATGTGCCTGGCCGCCCTGCTCATCCTCCTTTCACCCTTCGGTGAAGGGGGGAGGGCTGCCTGGGCGCTTCTCGGGCTCCACACCCTCGCTATCGTGTTCTGTCTGACGGTGGCGGCCGGTGCGCCCGCGAGGCGCGGCTGGCGTCTCCCCGATCGGGGCATGCCACGCCTCATGCTGCTCGGCGTTCTGTTCGCCGCTCTCGCCTCCGTCGCGGCGTCGCGCGGCACCGGGTACCCTTATGCGGCGATGCTCGGCCTGCTCGATCGCTGGGGCATCGCCGCTCTCCTCGGCGCGGCGATCGGCCTGGCCGCGAGCGCTGGCGACCGCCTGATCCTGCGCAACCTGGTGGTGGCGTCGACCGGGCTGCAGGCCGTGGTGGCGATCGGGCGGGGCATCGATGGCGGGGCGTCTGCCGCCGGGGCGATCTTTCTCAACCCGAACCATCTGGCGGCCTACCTGAACATCGGGTTGTTCTGCTGCGCCGCAGCGCTGACCCGTCCTCCCTGGCGACCGCGCAGTGCAGCGCTGTGGGGGGGGCTCGCCCTGCTGCACGTCGCGGCGATCCTGATTCTGGAGTCGCGCGGAGCGCTGCTCGGCCTGCTGGGAGGGTGCCTCCTGCTCCTCGCGGTGCGCTGGAGAGAGTGGAGCCCCCGCGCCCGGCGGATTGCGGCGGAGTCGTTGCTGCTGGTGACTTTGATCGGGGGTGGCACGCTCGCCCTCCGGTTCATGCGTGCCGACGATCCGTTCCGTTACCATCGACTGTCGATCTGGCAGGCCTCGGCAGGGATGATCGCGCAGGAGCCGCTTCTCGGTCACGGGCCGGGAATGTTCCGCCACGTCTCTCCGGCGTACAACTTCCCGCTGCGGGAGGGGCCGATCCGCTACGGCCGGAATTTCCACGGAGCGCACAGTTCCATCCTGACCCTGGCGGCCGAGGATGGTGTTCCGGCAGCGCTCATCGCTCTGACCGCCCTCGTCCTCGCCATCGTCATTCTGCTGCGCCGGGGGAGGAGCGGGCGTGGGGGAGCGGTTGCTGTCGGAATTGCCGTCGCACTGAGGGCCCTGGTTCTGCAGGGACTGGTGGAAGATCTGCTGGAGCGTCCCGCCTTCGGGATCGTCATGGCGTTGCTCGTCGGCACCGCGGTGGGGGCACGGAGGATGGCCGCTCCTGCCGACGCGCCGGGACCCGGCTCCGACCCGATGGCGCCCGCCGCGGTGAAGAATACGGGGTGGCGGTTCCGTCTCGCCGTGACGACGGCGGCGCTCGTCATCTGGGGAACCGGCGTCCTCTTGCCTTACCTGGCTCATCGTGAAGCAACTGCGGCGCGCGCCGGCGGGCGCCGTAACCTGGCGCGCATGGAACGGGCGGCGCGCCTGAATCCGTACCAGCCGGAGTATCAGCACGATCTCGCCATGGCACGGATCAACCAGGGAGAGCCGGATGCCCGGGCCTACGCCGAGGCGATGGAACGGCTGCAGCGCGCCCGTCGATTGAAGCCGATCGACCCCCGTTTCCCGGTGTTGATGGCGCGCCTGGAAGTCCGACTCGGAAGCACCCTGTTCGACGACCCGCTGGCAGGGGAGAGGGCTGCGATGCTCTACCGGGAGGCGGTGAGGCTCGCTCCGCTCGACCCGCGGCCCCGTCTGGAGGAGGCGGGCCATCTGGCGGGCCTGGGGAGGCTCGAGGAGGCTCTCGAGTCCCTGCAGGCGGCGCTCGATCTGGAGCCCCGTTTTCTCCGGGCGCGGCTGCTTCAGGTCTCCTTGCTGATCCGACTGGAGCGCCCCGACGATGCCAACGCCGCCTGGGAGGCGCTGCGGGTCACCGACGCCGTTCTGGAGGAATATCGTCCCGACAGCAGTTATGCGGCCGATCTGACCCGGGACGCCCCGCGGGAAAGAGAGCGGCTGGTGGCGCTTCTGACGGGACGGCCGGAGTCCCTCTTCGACGAAGGAACTCGTTGAATACAACGTGTTTATTAGTTATGTCAAATTCTGGACGCGGGGCGCGGGCGGGATTATATTGGATTGCTGCGACCTGTTGATCGGCGATGGGATGGAGTCCTGGAACGGGAAATGGAATTAAGCGACGCGATACGTAACCCCGGCGCGGCGGCGCGTGGCCTCCGCCGACGGGTGGAACGGTCGGTGCAGCGTCTCATCGGCAGGGCCGGGCTGCGGCTCCCGACCGAGAACGAATTCCTGCGCGATCTCGGCGGTCGCTTCGGCACCCTCGATGAATGTCTGGCCGCGGCGGCCGGCGAGGACCGGATGTTTCTCGCCGACATATCGCGCCAGGCGACCGCGACGCTGTTCGCCGCGGATTATCCCGAAAGACGGGCGCGCATCATTGACACCGCCCGACAGGCGTGCGCGCATCGTTTTGATCTCCTCGGTTCGGGACCGTGCGATCTCGGCCCCCGCCTTCCCTGGCACGCCGACTTCAAAAGCGGCCATGCCTGGGATGCGCGAGCGCCGCACGACGAGTTGCGCCTCCGGATTGCGCGGGAGTTCGGGCGCGGGTACGACGTCAAGGTTCCGTGGGAGCTCTCCCGCTTCCAGCACCTTCCGAGTCTCGGCCAGGCGTTCTGGCTGACCGGCGACCTGCTCTTCTATCGCAAATTTCAGGACCAGGTGCTGGACTGGATTGCAGAGAACCGGCCCGGCTACGGGATCAACTGGACCTGCACCATGGATGTGGCGATCCGGGTGGTGAACTGGGTCTGGGCCTACGGTTTCTTTCGCGCCGAGATCCTCGCCGACCGGAAGTTCGCCTCGCTCCTGCTGCGCGCTTTGTTCATGCATGGCCGATTCATCGCAGCCAACCTCGAGAACGACGGCCCGGTGGCCAATAACCACTACTTCGCCAATCTCGTCGGGCTGCTCTTCCTCGGCGTTCTGTTCCGTGGCGCTCCCGAAGCGGATGGCTGGAAGGGGCTGGCGATCTCCGAGATCGAGATGGAGACCTGCCGGCAGACCTATGAAGACGGCGTCGGTTTCGAGGGAGCGATTGCCTATCACCGTCTGACCACCGAGATGGCGCTGACGGCCCTGCTGCTGATGGAGCGGGCCGGTTTCCGGCTTCCGGTCCTGCGCGACCGTGTCCGGCGTATGGTCGATTTCGTCGCGCACTACCTGAAGCCGAATGGTCTGGCGCCGCAAATCGGCGACAACGATGACGGTCGGCTGCAGATCCTGGGAGAGTACGATGCCGATCGGCTCGATCACCGGCCTCTGCTGGCAACGGCCGGCCACACCTTCGAGGATGATGCTCTTCTGGCGATCGCCGCCGGGCGCTGGGAGGAGGCGTACTGGTTCTTCGGCCCCGACCGGGTGCCGCGGCTCCCTGCGGCAGGGGCCGCCTCGCGGGTCCGGGTGACCAGCCGCGCGCATACGGAAGGAGGGATCGCCATACTGCGTCATGACGATCTCTACGCGATTCTCGAGGCCGGTCCGGTCGGCATGGGGGGGCTGGGCGCCCACGCGCACAACGATTCGCTGTCGATCGAAATCCAGGCGCGCGGCGAGGATCTGATCGTCGATCCGGGCAGCGGCTCCTACACGCGCGATCTGCAGCTCCGCGATCGGATGCGGTCTACGGCGGCGCACAACACCGTCCGGATCGATGGCGCCGAAATCAACCCGCTGCCGGAGGAGCCGTTCTCCCTGCCGGGGACCGATGCTCCGATGATCCGCCGCTTCGTCTCACGCCAGGGGTTCGACCTGGTGGAGGCGGAGCACCGCGGCTACATGCGCCTGCCGGATCCGGTGGTCCATCGCCGGGTCCTCCTGCTGAACAAGAAGACGAAAAAATTCGTCATCGAGGACCTGCTGGTCGGCAGGGAACAGCATCGGGTCGAGTGGTTCTTCCACCTGGCGCCCGGCTGTGCGGTGGTGATCGATGCCGCGGGCCTGATCGCCCGGTGCCGCAGCGGCGCGGTGAGCTTTTCCATCGAGCCGACGTCAGCGCCCGAGGGGATGACGGCGGCGATCGAGCCTGGAGAGCACTCCCCCGGCTACGGCCGGCTGCAGGAGACCCGGGTGGTCTGCTACGCATGGCAAGGGGAGCTTCCGGTGACGGCGCGTTTCGCCATTACGCTGCAGCCGGCAGACGATGAGGATGACACGTCCTCCCTTCCGGAGTCCGGATGAGACAGGTCCTGTTGCGGGAGGGAAAGGCGCTGCTGGCGGAGGTGCCACGGCCCGTGGCGGGTCCGGGGCAGGTGCTGGTGCGTACCGCGTACTCGGTGCTCAGCGCGGGGACCGAGCGGGCGGTGCTGCGCGGCAGCGAGCGTGGATCGATGTTCCGCGACGTCGCCGATCCTTCCAGAGTGCGACGCCTGATCGAGATCCTGCGGGACGATGGCGTCGGCGGCGTGCGGGAGCGAATCGTCGAGCGGCAGCACCCGGCGGCGGCGATCCCGGGCTACGCTGCCGCCGGCCTCGTCGAGGCGGTGGGGCCGGGGATCGCCGATCTGCCGCCGGGCACGGCTGTCGCCTGCGCGGGGGCCGGTTATGCCTGCCACGCCGAGTGGATCGTCGTGCCCCGCAATCTGGTGCACCGGGTGCCGGAAGGGGTGCCGCTCGAGCAGGCGGCCTTCGCGACGCTGGGGGCCATCGCGCTGCAGGCGGTCCGGCGCGCCTCCCTGCAGATCGGCGAGTGCGCCGTCGTCATCGGCCTCGGGCTGATCGGCTCACTCACAATCCAGATCGCCCGCGCGGCCGGGGCGCGGGTCCTCGGTTTCGACCGGGAGCAGGAACGTGCCGCCCGCTGCCGCCGGCTCGGTCTCGAGGCATACGACCTGGCGGCGCGCGATCCGCGCGTCGAAGTGCCCCGCGTCACCTCCGGCCTGCTGGCCGATGCCGTACTCGTCTGCGCCGCAACGAAAGGGTCGGAGGCGGTCAACCTGGCGATGCGCCTCTGCCGCAAGAAAGGGAGGGTGGTGCTGGTCGGCGATGTCGGTCTCGATCTCGATCGATCCCTGATGTACGAGAAGGAGCTCGATCTCCTGATCAGCACGTCGTACGGACCGGGCCGTTACGATCCGTCGTACGAGGAAAAGGGAATCGATTACCCGGCGCCCTACGTGCGCTGGACCGAGAACCGCAACCTCGGGGCGTTCCTGGCGCTCGTTGCCGACGGGAGAGTGAGGGTCGGCGCTCTCACCGACCGGGTGTTCCCGCTCGCCGACGCGCCGGCCGCCTACGCGGCGATCGCCGCGCGGTCGGCCGGCGACATGCCGCTCGGCGTCGTGATCGAATACCCGGCGGGAAAGGACGGCGCGGCGCGCCCGGCTCTCCGCCCGCCGAAGCCGCTCGAGGGGGCGGGGCTGGCGACCGGTCGGATCGATCCTCTCCCGGCTGCGTCAGGTGCGATCGGAATCGGCCTGTGCGGTGCGGGACACTTCGTCAGGACCGTCCATCTTCCGGCGATCCGCGCGGCGCGGGAATTCGAGCTGCGCGCCGTCGCCACCTCGAAGCCGGTCCACTCCCTGGACGCGGCGCGCCGTTTCTCCGTCGCTGCGACGGCGGCGGATCTCGGCGCGATGCTCGAGGACGAAAGCGTCCGGCTCGTGCTCATCGGGACGCGCCATCATCTGCATGCCGCCCAGGCGAAGGAGGCCCTGGCGGCCGGAAAGCATCTGCTGGTCGAAAAGCCGCTCTGTCTGGATGAGAGTGAGCTGGGGCCGCTCCTCGCCGCGGCCCGGAGCGCCCGGCTCCTGCTCGCCGTCGGTTTCAACCGCCGCTATAGCCCGCTGGCGCGCCGGGCGCGCGAGGTCCTCGACCGCCTCCCCGGTCCGTCGCTGGCGCTTTACCGGGTCAACGCCGGTCCCTTGCCGCCCGAGCACTGGGTTCACGATCCGGAGATCGGTGGCGGGCGGATCGTCGGCGAATGCTGTCATTTCCTCGACCTCTTGCTCCACCTGATCGACGAGCCGCTGATCGGCATTGAGGCGCGGGCCGTTCCGTCGGATGGCGCAACGGTCGTGGGGAGCGATTCGTTCAGCGCCCTGCTGACCTTCGCGCGCGGCTCGCGGGCCACCCTGGTCTACACGGGGCTCGGGGACAGCGGGCTGGAAAAGGAGCGTCTGGAGGTTTTCAAGGGAGGGAGCGCCATCGTCCTGGAGGATTTTCGCCGGCTTCGGGTGCACGGTGCGCCGGGAGGATCGTTGCATCTCCGGCAGCAGGACAAGGGGGTCGCTTCCCAGTGGGAGGAAATCGCCCGGGCGCTGCGCGGCCAGCCGACGACGATCATCGCGCCGCACGAGATCGAAGCGGCCATGCGCGCGACCTTTCTTCTCGATCGGGTGGTCCGGGGTGAACGATGCGCATCCTGATGTGGGAACATTTTGCTCCGGGGGGCGCCATCCGGGTCGGCGGGCACCATTTCTCCGAACGCTTCCTGCGCGACGGAGCGCGCATCGCCTGGTGCGTCGGTCCGCTGTCGCCGGTCAATTTCGTCAAGCGGAACGAGGAGACGCGCGCCCGTCTCGATCTGTGGCGCCGCGGCGGCCGTTGCTACGCCGACGGCATGCTGTTCGCCTATGCACCGATGACGGTGTTGCCGTACCGCCCCTATCGGTTGTTCGACGGCGAGTGGGTCTATCGCCGGACTCTCGCGGCGACCGTGCCACGCTGGCGGAAGGTGATGGCGCGCGCCGGCTTCGAGCGGGTCGATCTGCTGTGGATGTCTCCGGGCGCACCGCTGCTGGCGCTGCTCGAGCAGATGCCCCACCGGCGGTCGGTCTATCGCATGTCCGACGACACGTCGCAGTTTCCCGACACGCCCCGTTCCTTCGCCCGTCTGGAACGTGAGGTCTGCCGGCGCGTCGATCTGGTGGTGGCCACCGCCCGCAGCCTCGAGCAGCGTGCCCGCGGGATGGGCGCGCGGCGGGTGCTCTTCCTGCCGAACGCCTGCGAGCCGGAGCGGTTCCGGGCCGGGCCGGAGAGCGAGCCGCGCGACCTGGCCGGTCTGCCCCGGCCGCGCGCCATTTACGCGGGGGCGATCGATGCGTGGTTCGACAAGAAGACGGACAAGAACGCGGCCACGAAGATCGCGAGTGGACGGCACCGTTGCGAATGCGGCATGATAGGGTGGTTCCTTGGGTTAGATGTAGTGTATCAATGCGCAGGCCACGATCAACTGCTGGCTGGCCCACCGCAAGTCTA
>CBDUYA010000134.1:0-8260 GCA_965371335.1 uncultured bacterium
CCCCGACGCGCAGGGCGAATTCACGGTCGTCCCTCCCATGCTCACTCTCTGCGAAGCGTTCGACACCGGGCGCGAGGATCAACTTCAGCCGGGGAGTGGGATGGAAGTAAGCTGCCGCGGCGCTCAGCCTCGCCCGGACGTCGCCGAACGAGACATCGATGAGACCGCCGGCACCGAACCAGCTCACCACACGGTACTCGTACTCGGCGCCAAGCGTGAATTCCTCTTCGCCGCGATCCTCCGTCACACCGACGAAGAGCGCCAGATCGTGCTTGAAGCCCTCCTCGGGGACATGCTCGCCGCCCTCGCCGGCGGCATATGCCGATGCCGAGACGGCGACGATCACCGACACCAGCAGTCCCGGCACCCCGAGCCTTGCAAGGGCCACTCTCACCCGCCCTGCCGGGCGACTCGCTGCGTATCCGCCCCGGAGGTGATTCGTTTGTCTCCTGATCTTCGGGTTCATGTCCGTAATTGGATCGCGCGTCGTTTCGGCTAGAACTTCACCATGTACTTCTTCGTCTCGAGGCAGACGCTGAACGCCTTCTTGAAGTTGGCCATCTGCTCCTCGTTCGCTGCCTTCGCCTGCTGCGCCTGCTGCTCGGCCTGCGCCTCCGCCTGCTTCTTCTGCTTGCGCCCGCGGCGGCGTCCGGCGACCACTCCGGCGGCAGCGCCGTAGTCGGCGCCCTTGCCGGCGTCGTCGCTGGCGATCTCGCCGATCAGCGCCCCGGCGGCGGCGCCCTTCACGGCGCCTGAGGCGCCTGCGCCCCTACCCGTCTTCTCGGCCTCACTCTTCGCCTGCTCGGCCTTCTCCTTGTCGGCCTCCGCCTTCTTGGCCAGATCGAACGGGTCGGTGCCGGTGTTCTGCACCGCCCAGCTGTAGCAGGCCGCTTCGTCCTGCGATTGCTGCTGGGCATCCTGGCCCTCGGTCGGGAAGACGAAGACGTTCATCGTGGCCGCCAGCGTTTTCTGGCCGGTCGGCTCTCCCTCCGCCCGGAGTTCCAGGGCGGGCAACAGCAGGAGACCTGCCAGCAGTGCAACAGAAATGATTCGCTTCATCGTCCTACCTCCTCGCTTCCATCGGCGTGCATGCCCCGAAGGCCGCCACGGTCATCCCCTCCCGAGCGACGGCAAACGAGGCCATGCCGGTTTCCCTGGTGATAGTAATGCTGAAGGCCCGCCCCTTTTCGACTCCCTGCAGGAAAATCTGGCCGTCCTCCCGTTCCAGGTTCTTGATCGCCGTCGATCTGTTCTGGTCGCTCGCCCTGGTCGTCCGCATCTCTTTTCCCGCCAGGTCGATCTCGATGAACTGGGGGATGTTCCAGTTCCACGGAGGGCCGCTCTCGCATTCACCATCGTCGAAACAGAGGGTCGCAACGACGATCGTGCAGAGAATCATGCTCGAATTTCCAAGGTCGTCGGCCGGCGCCGGTGCCGGCACCAGGCACAGGACCACGAACAAGACAATACAGCCGAATCGCCTCATCATTCTCTGTCTCCTGTTTTGAACCCCTGATTGGATCGGGCCACACCATCGATGCGGAGAATATAGCAGATCGCTCACGCATCCTCTCTCGAGGCTCCGGAGACCTGCAGCCCGACCAACCGCGCGACGAGCACCACCAGGTAGACCTGCCCCATCACCGCCTGACCAATCGCCAGCACCTTCGCCACCGCACCGATCGGCACCACGTCGCCATAGCCGAGCGTCGTCATGGTGACGAAGCTGTAGTAGAGCGGGACGATCGTGTACTCGCCGCCACTCTGCATGGTGATCGAGGCGGCGGCCAGAGGATAGGAGAACGATCCAGGTGCGAGCAGGTCGGTCATCGAGTAGGCGATCGACCAGAGCACTCCCATCAGCAGATAGACGCACAGGGCGGCGTTGATCGCCTCGTAATCGGCCCTGTTCAGCGAGAAGAGACGGCGGAGGAGCAGCAGGATCACGCTTAGCAGGACGGCGATACCGAGGAGATCCGACACAATCATGATCGACCTGTCTTCTGTGAGCTGATCGATAATCTGCGAGAGCGAGGTCAGCACGGCCAGAGGCAGGACCACCATCCGCGCGTGCCAGCGACGGCCAACCGCATAGACGGCGCTGATCAGGATGACGGCGAACATCCCGGTAAACAGAAATTTCGTGAATGGACGGTCGCCCTCAAGTAGCGGAGCCGTGGCGATCATCAATAGTAGAGCAATGTTGAGGATGGCGAATCGCTGACGTTTCATGCACCATCTATACCACGGACCGGCGGGACTCGATGGTGTAGACTCCGCGCATGGAAGGACTCGACAGACGCGGACCGCGGACCACCCGCCGGCCGGGAATCCCGCTGGCGGTGATTCTCCTGTCGCTTGCCACCCTGCTCCACGCCGGGGTCTCGGTGGAATTCGACCGGCAGGCCGACTTCTCCCGATACACCACCTACACCTGGGGAGACGGCACCCCCGCCCGCCGCCTCGACGTTCAGGAACTCATCGTCAATGCCATCGACCGCGAGCTGGCCGCCCGGGGCCTGAAGAAGGTGGAGCAAGGCGCGGCACTCAACGTCCTCACTCATGCGCTGTTCGAGGAGCACACGCTGGAGAAGCTCGCTGATCCGACCTATTTCAAGTTCTGGTCCGGCATCAACATCGTCGACCCGAGTCTGCTGAAAACCGGATCCCTGGTCGTCGATCTGCAGGACGCCAGCAGTGAATCGATCGTCTGGCGCGGCCTCGCCACCGGCACGATCAACAAGACGTTCAAGAAGATCGGCAGGAAGATCGACAAGGTGGTGGCGAAGATGTTCCGCGACTTCCCCCCCGCACCGCAGTCATCGCTCAGAAGTGATACCCGAGAAGGTTCCAGTGCCATTCCAGCACCAGAACCACGATCGAGGCGATCGTGATCGCTCCGTAGTGCAGCCGGGCGAGCGGGTCGTGAAGATCCTTGTGGTAGCCCTTGAAGGTGAAGAAGCAGAGCGGCAGGGTCAGGACGAGACTCAACAGGGGGAGAACGAGCAGCCAGGTCATCCAGCCGGGGATCCGCTCCATGACGAGATAGATATCGGCGCCCGACAGACCGGCGGCCATGCCGAGCAGGAAGACCGACTGACAGACGCAGACGAGGAAGGCGACGAAGCGCGCCTTGCCGCGGATCGGGCTGGGCGGTCCCATGACGACGATGCGCACGAGAAACCCGAACAGCCAGCCGAGCGCAGTCAGGCCGAAGAGGATCAGCGCGGCGAGAAAGATCGGGCCGTGAACGTTCGGATCGCCCCTCCAGTCCATCTTCTCCAGTGCGGTGACACCCATGAGAATGTGGGTGACCCGGCCATCGTCCGCGGTGCGGATCGTCGCCATCCCCTCTCCATCGATCTCCCGGTAGAGCCCAGGCTCGACCTCCACCATCCGGCGTGGCGGCTGGCCGCCTGCAGAGCGGATGACCAGATCGCCATCGGAGCCGGCGCTGACCCGGTAGAGTCCGAACATGAAGTCGCCCAGCTTCAGGATGCTGTTGCGCACGCGGCGGGTGCTGAGGTAGTTCCCCGACAACGCTGCGGTGCGCTCCGCGGATCCCGGCGGTGTCGACCCGGCGCGCGGTCCGTCCTCTCCCGGATAGTAGCGATCGAAGAACTGCCGGCGGAGGGTGCGGAAGAAGAGGGACGTGTACTCGAGGTTGGTCGAAACGAACAGTCCCGCGTCATGCTCGGGGATCAGGATCAGCTCCGTCCCGAATCCCCGCCAGGCGCCGTCGTGCTCGACGGTGCGCAGGCCGTTCTCCCGCCCTTCGTAGAAGCCGTAGCACCAGCCAGGGAGACGGGGATCGTGGCCATGCTGGCGCGACTGCATCAACCGGGCCGTCTCCTCGGCGAGGATGCGCGTCTCGCCGAGCGCCCCCAGCCCGAGGTGGGCCAGCATGAAGCGCGCCATCTCGTCGCCGGTGACGATCAGGTCGCCGGCCGGAGCGTCGAGCAGCCGATCGAAGCCGAGGTCGCGGTGCACTCCGTCCCCGTATTCGTACCCGAGCGCCAGGCCGGCCGGCACCGGGGAGGGAATCCCGAAGCGGCTGCGGGTCATGCCGAGCGGCTCCAGGATGCGTTCCCGCACGTAGTCCTCGAAGCGACGCCCCGAAGCCCTTTCCACCATGTAGCCGGCGAGCGCCATGCCGAAGTTGGAATAGCTGATCAGATCCCCCGGTGGCAGGACCTGTTCCGGCATCTCGCTGGCAAGAAACGCCCCGAGCGGCACCGGAGAGACCTCGAGCGACTGCACGGTGCGCAGGTATTTGTAATCGAAGCCGGGCGTGTGGGTGAGGAGGTTCGCCAGGGTCACCGGCCGGCCGAAGGGCGTCTCGATACGGAACGCCTCGAGAGCGTCGTTGACGTCGGCGGCCAGGTCGAGCCGTCCCGCTTCCACCTGCTGCATGACGGCGGTCGTGGTGAACAGCTTCGACACCGACGCCACGCGGAAGAGGGAGGTCGCCGGATCGACCGTCCGCCGCGACTCGAGATCGGCGTATCCGTATCCCCTGCTGAAGAAGGGAGCGCCGTCGCGCACGAAGACGACGACCGCGCCCGGGATGTGATGGGTTTCCATCAGCGCGGGGACGATTCCGTCGAGCCAGATTTCCAGCTCGGCCGCGTCGGTCGGTCCGGGAGGGGCCGGTTGATCCGCGGCACAGACAGGCTCGCAGGCCGCGCCGAAGACGATGCCGGCCAGGAGGGCGATGGCGAGCAGGGAAGGCACGGTGGCCGGGCGCCGCGCGACGCGACGGGCCCTTCCCGGCATCATCCGGAACGCGGCCCTCACCTGCCCGGCTTCCTCAGGTCGGCCCGCACGATCTCCTCGTCATTGCGCACCACGATGTGACGGTTGGCGTAGGCGGGGTGCGACCAGAGCACCGCCCCCATCTGACGCCGGCTGGCGGGCGAGGTCGGCTCAATCAGCTTCGTGCGGCTGATCTCGCGGTACCCTTGCGGCGACAACCTGGCGATGATCAGATCGCCGCGATCGTTGTTGATGAAGTAGCGATCGCCGTTGCGGACGATGAGACCCGCCGCCCAACGCGCCTTCTCCACGATCGGCTGCAGCGACTCCCAGACCCTCTCGCCGGTCCTGGCATCGAGGGCGCGGAACTGACCATAGCTGCAGATGCCGTAGATGTGGCCGTCGTCGAAGAACGGCGTGGTGATCAGTGCGTGCAGGCCATCGGTCTTGATCTCGCTGTCACTTTTCCCCTTCCAGACCATGCGCGCTGCCGGTTTCTCCGCGTCGAGCGCCAGCAGCATCGAGCCATTGAAGAACGACGAGACCAGGAGGCGTCCGTCGTCGAACACGGGGGTGGCGACGGCGAGGCCCATTTCGACATCGAACGGAACCTCCCAGTGCTGCCGTCCGGTGGCCGGATCGAGCGAGGCGACCGCTTGCGGATGCCAGATGATCAACTGCCGCGCGCCCCCCGTTTCGACGATGGTCGGAGGGGCGTAGCCCGGCTCGAAGTCGGACGACAGCGCCCGCCAAACTTCCCTGCCGGTCATCTTGTCGAAGGCGACGACCTTGGCGTCCGGTGCGCCGCCGACCAGGGCGATCAGGAGCTTCCCCTCGACCAGCGGCGCCCCGACCATCCCCCACACCGGCACTTCGGTGCCGTAGTCCTTCACGTAGTCCTTCTTCCAGATGACCACCCCGCTCTTGGTATCGAGACAGAACAGCGCCCCCATCGCCCCCTGCACGTAGACCCGGTCACCGTCGACGGTCGGGGTCGCCCGCGGGCCGATGGCGTACGGCTCCATCAGCCCGGTGTAATCGACCGGCGACTCGTGGATCCAGAGGATCTTCCCCGTCCTCTCGTCGAGGGCGAGAGCGCGTTCGGTTCCTTTGTTGGCCTCGCCGCGCCTGAAGTCGGTCACGAAGATACGGCCATCCGCCACGACCGGACCGGCGTACCCGCCATGGATCGGCACCCGCCAGGTGTAGGTGAGCCCCTCCCCGGGAAAACGATCGAGGATGCCGGTCTCGCTCCAGACACCGCTGCGGCCGGCGCCGCGCCACTCGGGCCAGTCGTCGGCAAGAGCAAGCGAAGCGGCCGCCAGGAAGACGAGGCCGAGAACCGAGACTCCCGCGACGCGCCGGGCCGGGGCGCTCGCCGGGACTGCGTCCCGCAAGACCCCGGCGCGCGGCCCGACGAAATACTCGGACAGGCTCCTAGGCACGATCGAAGATCTCCTTGGCGATGATGAGCCGCTGGATCTGCGACGTCCCCTCGTAGATCTGAAACACCTTGGCGTCGCGCATCAGCTTTTCGACCGGGTACTCGCGCGAGAAGCCATAGCCGCCGAACACCTGGACAGCGTTAAGCGCCACCTCCATCGCGGTGTCGGCGCCGAACGCCTTGGCGAAGGCGGCCTCCTTGGTGTTGCGTTCTCCCCGGTCGATGCGCCACGCCGACTTCCAGACCAGCAGGCGCGCCGCCTCGATCTTCATCGCCATGTCGGCGATCATGAAGGCGATCGCCTGGTGCCTGGCGATCGGCACCCCGAAGGCGGAGCGTTCCTTCGCGTAGCGCACGGCGTGGGTCATGGCCGAGCGCGCCAGCCCGACCGCCGCCGCCGACACGACCGGGCGGCTGTGATCGAAGGCGGTCATCGCCAGCATCCACCCCTGTCCTTCCTTTCCCAGGAGATCCTCCTTCGGCACTTTGACGTCGTTGAAGGTCACCGCCCGGGTGTCGGAGGCGCGCTGCCCCATGTTCTGCTCTTTCTTGCCGACCTCGATCCCGTCCGCGTCGCGCGGCACATAGAAGGCGCTCATCCCCTTGTGCCTCTTCGCGGGGTCCGTGTAGGCGATGACGAAGTACCAGTCGGCGACGTTGCCATTCGTGATCCACATCTTCGAGCCGTTCAGGACGTAGTCGTCCCCCACCTTGCGCGCAACCGACTTGATCCCGAGGACGTCGGAGCCGGCTTCCGGCTCGGTGACGCAGTAGGCGGCGAGGCGGAACGTCTCGACCATCGGAGTGAGGATCCGCTTCTTCTGCTCCTCGGAGCCGCCGACGATCACCGGGCCCTCCGCCAGGGTGTTCGCCTCCATCGCTGTGCCGATGCCGGTGCAGCCGGCCGCGATCTCCTCGGCGATGATGCAGCCGTCGAGGACGCCGAGGCCGGGGCCGCCGTACGCTTCGGGAATGTGGGTGCTCATCAGTCCAAGCTCCCACGCCTTGCGGCAGATCTCCTTCGGGTACTCGCCGGTGGCGTCGTGGTGCGCCGCCCGCGGGACGATCTCCTTCTCGGTGAACTCGCGCGCCAGGGCGCGTAACTGCTCCTGTTCCTCGGACAACGAAAAATCGATCATTGAGTTTTCTCCCTGGGGCCGGCTCTCGTGTTCCTCGTGCTGCGCGACCGGCGGCGATTATCGCTTCCGTACGCAGGACGGTCAAGCGCAGCGACGCCGCCCCATCCCGGCAGGCGACGACGATCCCGCCCGTGACGCCCGGGTGAACCCGTCGTTCTCCCTATTAAGAGAATCGCACCAGAGTGATCCACGAAGGCCCGACCCGTGGTAGAGTTCCTCGCGCTCGTCGTGTTGCAGTTCCAAACCTTCCCACCATGGAGGTGCTGATGGCGAAGAAGAAGAAGAAAAAGAAGGTGAAGGCTCGGAAGAAAGCACGAGGCACGGCAAGACCGAAGGCAAAAAAGAAAACCCGGAGGACAACGACGCGCAGAAAGACCACGCGGAAAAAGACCCGGGCGAAGGCCAGCCCCAGGACAAGACGCACGAAGAAGAAGAAAGGCAAGAAGCGCAAAGCGAGCGCCGCGTTCATGAAGCCGGTGACGCCGACCGACGCGCTCGCCGCCGTCATCGGCTTCAAGGCGCTGCCGCGCACCCAGGCTACGAAGAAGATCTGGCAGTACATCAAGAGGAAAAAACTCCAGGACAAGATCAAGAGAAGGATCATCAACGCCGACGCCGCCCTCAAGAAGGTATTTGGCGGCAAGGGCAGGGTCGACATGTTCGAGATGACCAAGCTGGTGTCGCGCCATCTGAAATAGAGAGCGCCCCCCGGCACGGTCGCTGCGATCGTGAAGATCCCCTCCCGCCCACCGCGGTACGGTGGGCGGGAGGAGCGATCTTTGAACGGGGCGCGGACGCATGAACGACACTCCTTCCTACGCCGCGCCGCCCCCCCCCCCGGCCCCCCCCCCCCCCCCCCCCCCACAACCCCCCCCCCCCCCCCCAAACCACGGGGGGGGTGGGGGGGGGGGCCGCCGGGCCC
>CBDUYA010000135.1:0-8202 GCA_965371335.1 uncultured bacterium
GTTGGTCTTTGGTTTGGGGGGGGGGCCCCCCCTCGCCCCCCCCTCCGGCGCGTCTGGGTCCCCGCGGGCCCCCGGGGGGCGGGGGGCCGCCGGGGCGGCCATGCTGCCGATCTTCTTCACCTACTCCGGCTGGAATGCCGCCGCCTACCTCGCGGGGGAGATGCGCGACCCGGGACGGACCCTGCCACGCGGCCTGTTGATCGGGACCGCGCTGGTGACCCTTCTTTACGTCGTCATCAACCTGATCCTGATCGCCTCGGTGCCGGCCTCGCTCCTCTCCGGTTCGACCACGGCCGGCGCCGACGCGGCCCGTCTCCTCCTCGGCCCGGGCGCGGCGCGCGTCTTCTCGGTGTGCGTCGCCATCGCCGTCCTCGGCTCGGCCAACGTCACGCTGATGGCGGGCGCGCGGGTCTACTACGCGATGGCGTGCGATCGCTGCGCTCCGGCGTTTCTGACACGCACCAACGCCGCCGGCGTGCCCCACACGGCCCTCTGGGCCGGCGGGGTGTGGGCGGCGTTCCTGGCGATCGTCGGCAGCGTCGCGACTTTGATCGGCTGGACGACCATGGCGCTTCTTCTGCTGTCCGCCCTCGCTGCGGCCGCGCTTTTCGTCCTGCGCCACCGCGATCGGGAAGGCGCCCCGTTCCGTTGTCCCGGCTACCCTCTCACCCCGGCAGTCTATGTGGCGGCAACGCTGGCGGTGGCGGTGACCAGCGCGCTGTCCGATCCGGCCGGGGCCCTGCGCGGGATTCTCCTCATCGCCCTCGGTGTACCGATCTATCTCTTTTTCCGCCGCCGGCGCGGCCCGCTATAATCGCCCCCATGCTTCGCTTTCTCATCCACTGGCTCACCGTCACCATCGCCCTGGCCGCCGCCACCTGGCTCCTCCCCGGCGTCGTGGTCGAATCGACCGAGGCGCTGTTGATCGCCGCTCTCGTGCTGGGGTTCATCAACGGCATCGTCCGGCCTGTTCTGGTCATCCTGACGCTGCCGATCACGGTGCTGACCCTGGGGCTCTTCTACCTGGTCGTGAATGGTCTCGCTTTCTTCCTCGCCGCCTCGCTGGTGCCCGGCTTCACGGTCGGTTCGTTCGGCTCCGCGGTCCTGGGGGCGCTGGTCGTCAGCCTCGTCTCCTGGTTCGTCGGCCTGTTCGGGCGGCCGGAGGGGACGCGGCACGGCGATCGCCCCCACCGTGGCGCGTAGCTTGTTGCACCGAGAGCCGCATCTCCAATAGCGCCAGAGGCTGCACGGGCCACCAACTCGGGCAGTCGTTTCTGTTATCGTAAACTATTGATAATCAGATGGATAGCTTCCGAAATGCAACAAGCTGCGCGCCACGGTGATATCTTTGCGCGCGGCACACCGACGCGCGGAGCCAGACCGATGCCCTCCGGACTGCTCGACATGCGGCAATGCACCGCCCCCCGCTTCGCGGCGATCCATGCCGACATGCTGGCGCTCGACCTGCTGCAGCAGCCGCGCTGGTTCCGTCCCCTGTTGACCCGCAGCCGCCGGTTGCAGAGCTGGACCGGGTACGACCATTGGTCGCGCCGGTGGGAATACCCCTGGGCGATTCTCGCCGCCGAGTTCGGGGATCGTCCCGGGCGCACTCTCGATGTCGGGGGGGGCGGCAGCCCTTTCTCACTCTACCTCGCGCGCGCCGGACACGAGAGCCATGTTGCCGATCCGTCGCTCGATCGTGGCACCAGCTTCGTCTACGACGTCGAAAAAAGCCTGCCGCAGAACGTCCGGTCGGTGTCGAAGAGGGTGCTGTTCCGCGCGGCCGGGATCAACTCGCTGTGGGGCCTGCCCGAACATGACGGCGAATCACCGGCGCGCTACGTTGCGTCGCCGGCCAACGACCTCGCCTACCCGGACGCGCACTTCGACCGGGTGTTCAGCCTGAGCGTGATGGAACATATCCCCACCGCGATCTGGGGCGCCTGCATGAGTGAATTCGCGCGCGTGCTCCGACCGGGCGGGCGCCTCGTCATCACCCTCGATATGACGACGCCGGAGGCGAACCGGCGTCTCTACCGCCGCCTGATGGAGGGGACCGATCTGCAGCTCATCGGCAAACCGGACTACGAGGTGCCGCTGCGCGTCGAAGAGCAGGCGCAGCGCCACCCGGGACACGGCTACGAGACGATCGGCCTCGTCTGGGAAAAGTGATCGGGGCTCCGGTCCCGGCGAGGCGGCTCAGTTTTTCGGAGCCGGTGCTCTTTCGTCGTTGCCGGGATCGGTCGCGCCGCTCAGCGATCGCTCGCGCGGCGACAGCCCGCGGTCCTGCAGCGGCCGGCCTCGCCGGTCGAGCGTCTGGCCCTTCGAGACGAGCACCGTCACTCCGCCCGGCAGCACCCTGGCGGCCTGATAGCGACCCTTTCCCTGCGTCGTCTCGCCCACGATTGTCCCGCGCCCCGTCTCTTCGAGGGTCAGTGCCAGACGTTCCGCGGCGCTCGCCGTCTGTTCGTCGACCAGGACGGTGACGCGACTGCGGGTCAGCGCCCCCTCGCCGCCGGTCATTCGGGGGCTGCGCTTCCCGCCCTCATCGTCGATACCCGCCTCGACGCCGGGGCCGACGAAGAGATCGCCGATGGCATCGGCGGATCGCGTCAGGCCGCCGGTGTTGCCTCGCAGGTCGAGGATGATCTCTTCCTTGCCGTCCATCTGACCGAGCGCCTTGCGTATCTCCTCGACGGCCCGTGGATCGGTCAGGTTGTTGAGCTGAATGTAGCCCCGGCCGTCGGCCAGATCGCGGGCCACCACCGTCCGGCTGTGGGCGCCCTTCCTGCCGAGATGATCGATGGCGGCCCCCTGGCCGTGACGGGTGAGGTAGAGGGCGGCCGTCTCGTCCAGGCCGCGCAGGCGCGTGTAACGATCGCCGAGCGAGCTGAGCATGGTGGAGATCGCCTGATAGGCGTCCTCAGGCGTGAAGAGCTCCCCGAGGTAGCGGTCCCTCCAGGCGACCCAGTCCTGTCCGTTGAAGGTCGGATCGATGTTCGAGTCGCGCACGAACATCCACGCCTCGTGATAGAGCACCTCGGGGATCGGCGGGAAGCTCCCGGCCAGGGCATGTCGCGCTTCGACGTTGCGCCCGAGGGCCGCGAGCACCAGCGGATACTGGCTGCGGCTCAGGCCGAGGGAGTCGGCCGGATCGAGGGCCAGCGCCGTGGCATAGGCCTGCGCCGCCCCTTCCAGGTCACCCTGCTCGGCCAGCGCCCCGCCGAGCACAGAGTGCAGTTCGGCCGCCCCCGGCACATGCTGCAGCCCCGCCCGGGCGGCCTCCGCCGCCTGGTCAGGATGTCCCGCCCTGAGAAGGGTCAGCGCCAGGTCGACGTGAGCGACGAGACGCTGTGGATCGAGGGCGACGGCGCGGCGCATGGCGCCCAGGGCCCCTTTGAGATCGCCGTGTGCTTTCTGCCTCGCTTCGGCCAGGAGCGACCGGGGGGCGCCCGCCGCCGGATCCGCTGCGGCCGCCCGGAGGGCCAGATCCAGCATCCCGCTCCACCGGCCGCCGAGACCGTTCAGCCGGGCCATGAGAAGAAGGTCCGCTGCGGTCGCGCCGTTTCCAGCCTGCGTCCCGGCCCGGGCTGCCAGACCCTGAAGAACCGGGGGATGAAGTTTGAGAATCTCCACGGCGGTCTGCAGTGTGCGCGGATCGCTCGGGTCCGCCAGCAGCGCCTCATAGAGAGCATTGGTCGCCTCCTCCCATCTCCCGGCGGTGGCGAGCAGGATGGCGAGCAGGCGCCGATCACCGTGCGAGGATCGGCCGTCGAAATGCGCGATGGCCCGCTGCAGGGCATCGTCGCCAACCCGTCGCAGGAACTGTGCGAAGGCGCGCGCGGCGAACAGATCGTCCGGCCGCGTGTCGAGGAGCCCGATCCATGCCTTCTCGAGAGCAGCGTCGTTCTTCGATCCACCTGCCAGCGCCACCAGGTTGTAGAGCGAGATCGCATCCTCGGGACGGCGCTCCAGCACGCGTCGGAACTCGATCATGGCGCTGCCATAGTCGCCCATATCGCTCCACGCCAGCGCAAGGCCGCGGCGCGCGTCCACCCGTACGGGATCGGATTCGAGAGCCTTGCGGTAGGCGGTCGCCGCACCGGCCGCATCGCCGGCCACGGCGCGCAGGCGCCCGAGCTCCACGAAGAGATCGGGACGGGGCGCATTCTCGATCGCCTGCGCCAGCGTCGACACCGCGCCGCGCAGGTCGAGCAGCTCCTGCCGCCGCAGAGATGCAGACAGATCGTCCGGGCGCAGCCGCACGTAATGTTCCCAGTGCCCCAGCGCCGCGTCGAGATCGCCTTTCTCCTCGGCGAGGCGTCCGAGACCGGCGTGCGCCAGAGCGAGATCCGGATCCGCCTCGACCGCCTGCTCGAACAGGTCGGACGATTCTTTAATGCGTTCCCGGCGCCGTTGCGTCTCGGCGAGATTGGCGAGGATGGCGGCACGGCCGTCGTCCGCCACGCGTTCGAGGGCCTCCTGACCGATCGAGAGCGCCGTGGTGTAGTTGAACTCGGCCCAGCGGATCAGCACCTGGCCGATGTACGCCGCCGGCCTTGATGGATCGAGGTCGATCGCCTCGTCATAGCGCTGTCTGGCGTCCGCCACCCCTCCCGTCCGGCGCAGCGTATCGGCCAGCATGATATGAACTTCGTAGCGCTCGGGCGCCAGCTGGCGCGCGAGCGAGAAGAGCTTGATCGCCATCTTCATCTGACCCTGACGGCGGGCGGCGATTCCCCGCGCCACCAGAACATCGATCGCCCCGTTCCGCGACGCATCCGGCAGCCGGTCTTGCTCCTCGTCCGGGGCGATCGGGGATGTTCTCGTGTCGATTCGTCGCCCCTCCCGCTCCCCCGACCCCTCCCGCTCCCCCTCCCTCTCCCGCGCAGGCGCCTCGGTCCCGGCCGGACAGAGCGAGGGTGCCCCCTGCAGCAACAGACCGAGAAGCAGCAGGGACACAGGGTGGCGGACGACACCGCCGCCAAAGGCGATTCTCACCATGCGAACTGGCATCAAGGAGAGAAAAGGTACGGTGGATTCCGCCGCAAGTCAAAAGGAATCAGGCCGCCCGCTGACGCCCGACCACCTGGTCGAGGACCGCCAGGACCGATTCGAGCTTGAACGGCTTCACCAGATAGTGGCTGCCGCTCTCTTCGAAGAATGCCTGGACCTTGGGGTTGGCCAGATCGCCGGTCGAGAAGACGAAACGGTTCTTCATTTCCGGTTTGATGGCGCACAGGCGCTCAAATAGCCCCTGTCCATCGAGGCCCGGCATCTTCAAATCGGTCAGAATGACATCGTAATCGCGCGAGGTGGCGAGTTCGAGAGCACGGTGCCCGTTGCGTGCGTAATCGACCTGGTGACCGGCATGCTTGAGGAAGTCTGCGAGCAGCTCGATCAGAACCACCTCATCGTCGACCACCAGCAGACGGAGAGCACGCCGTGAAGGTGGGGTCGTCTCCTCGACGGGCGCGGGAGACGCCAGGTGTTCATCGCGCGGCTCGATGAGCGGCAACTCGACCGTCAGCGTGGTTCCCTTCCCCAGCACGCTGTCGACCGACATCGTTCCCTGGTGGTTTCCAACGATGGCGCGCGACAGACTCAGGCCGAGACCGGTCCCCTCTCCCGTCTCCTTGGTCGTGAAGAACGGCTCGAAGATCCGCTGCAGGCGCTCGCGCGCGATCCCGGGACCGCTGTCGGCCAGGCGGACACGGACCATGCCGTCCTCTATCTCGGTGGTAATGACGAGGTGACGCGGCACCTCTTTGATCGCCATCATCGCCTGGTGCGCATTGTTGACGATGTTGAGGAACACCTGCTCCATCTGATGGAAGTCGAGCATCGTCATCGGCATTTCCGGATCGTAGCGCCGCTCCACTTCCACGTCGTCGACCTGCAACTGGTAGGCGCGCAGATCGAGCACGCTGTCGATCACGTCGTGGATGCTGCGGAAGGTCATTTCCGGCTTGTGGCGTCGCGTGAAGGTGAGGAGGTTCTGCACGATTCGCTGACAGCGGATCGCCTCACCGTAGATGCGATCGAGATGTCGCCTGACCCGGGGATTCAGCTCGCTGGCCTGCAGCAGTTGCGTAAACCCGATCACGCCCGACAGGGGGTTGCTCAACTCGTGGGCGACCCCGGAGACCAACTGACCGATGGCCGACATCTTCTCCGCCTGCGCCAGCTGTTCCTCGATCCTGATCAGCCGGGCCGCCTTCGCCAGGAGGCTCTGCTGCAGCCTGTCGTGCTCGAGCAGGTGGGTCATCTGCACGAACAGCAGGTCGAGCATTTCGGCATGCGCCGGATCCGGAGAGACCGCTCCGGAGGGATCGCCGAGATAGAGCCTGCCGACCGGGGTCGCGTGCCGTCCCTGCAGCGGGATCGTACGCCCGGCCGTCTCCCCGGCGCCCCTGCCCCCGGTCCGCTGCCGCGCGTGGTAGCGGCCGATGGCGTCATCCGTGTACCCGGTGAAGATCCACTGATACTCCCGCCCCTCTTCATCGATCAGAGCGAGGACGGCGCGTCCCGAGCCGGAGAAACCGCGCACCGCTGCGAGAAAGAGGCCGCATTGCGTCTCGAGATCGGGCGCCTGCAGGATCCTGGCGGCTGTCTGCACCGGGGTGGCCCGGCGGGATCCACCGGCATTCATCGGTTCTTGATTCATTCCGCTCATTCTTTCGCGCCGCAGACGCCGGCCCCTCCGGCGCTCTTCCCCGGAATCCAGCGTAATCCAGCACAAATATAGATATGAAAATGCAAGTGGTCAAGATTACGAAAGTTATCCTTGATTGTTCCGGTTTATTGAATGAGATTAACGCAGATAATGAATATGTAATTCTTGATAATTACATATTTACAATATGAGAAGCTAGTTTCTGGGGGAGGCTGCAATGAAGGGGTTCTGGGGAGGGCTGTGGCGGTCGATTCAGGGCTTTGGACTCTGTCTCGTGCTGCTTTCGGCGTTTGGAGCGGACCCGGTGCGGGCTGCGAAACCGGCAACGCCGGGGCTTTGGATCGCCGCTGATCGCATCGTCGGATTCGTACCATTCACCGTCTATGTCTATGGAAAGGTGGTCGGCGACGCGCCCGGCCCGCTGGAACTATGCCGATCGGAGGCCACCTGGATCACCGAATCGGCCAACGCGCGCCATGTGGAAGGGGTCTCACCACGACACGGCTCGCCGGCCGGCCGGCCCGGCCCGGAGTGCACCACGGGAAAGATGAACCCGACCCCGGACGGCTACGACTACTCTCAGGACCTGAGGTTCGATCAGCCGGGGACCTACCAGATCCGTCTGGTCATGCTCGACAGGGGCGGCCAGAGAATGGTCTCCAACGCCGTTCGCGTGCGGGCTTTCTGATTTCCTCTGCGGGCTAGTTCTCCAGCGGCTTCTTGAGAGCCGTCTGGACTTCCCGCCGCCCGTCCTCATCGGCGGCAATCGCTTCCGCTACCGCCAGCCGCAGCGCGGCGTCGGCGACGATCGCCTTGACCAGCTCATCACGGTAGGTTTTGTCGGCGGCCAGCCGCTCAATCGCCAGCGCCTTGATGGAGGTATCGCGGAGGAGCGTCTCCGCCAGCTCGACCTTGTCGTCGTCGTCGGTGGTCAGGCGCTCCATGATCTGCTCTTTCCCGATATTCTCGGTCAGGAGCCGATCGATCAGTTCTTCCTTGGTGTTCGGGTTCAGCACCATCTCATCGACGCTCTGCGCGCACCCCGTAAACATGAGGAGCGCCAGCGCGACCACGGCCGGCGCGATCAGCCCGCGTGCAACCTCCATCATCGACCCTCCTCTCTATATTTTTAAGGCGAGGGGGCGGCCTCGGCCGTACCCTCCGCAGCACCATCGGCGGCGCCTTTCACCTTGGCGGCGCGCGCGGCGGCCTTCTGCTCGACGGCCAGGGCGGTGCGTCGGGCCCGCTGCAGCCTCTTCAGCCGTTTCCTGAACAGACGCTGGCGCTCCGGCGGGAGCGATGAGCCCTTTTCCTCGATCTTTTTCTTGAGCAGGTCAATCTTCGTCTCAAGCTGGCCTGGCAAGGCCATGCGTCACCTCCTGAACCGGCACTGTCCGGAAGAAGCGGCATGTTAGCGCCCCGCGGCGGCGGCCGTCAAGCACTCCCCGGTGAGGTCATCTCACGAACCTGAGGTTCGCCCCCGGCGACCGCGCGCCGGAAACGATCCTGACGCTGACCGGCGCGGA
>CBDUYA010000136.1:0-8184 GCA_965371335.1 uncultured bacterium
CGGTTATAAGGGGTGTTCGCTTGTGGAAGGTCACCTCGTCAAACCCGAGGAAATCTTTCTTCAGGGCGAACAAGCCGATGAGCGGCTCGCCAATGGTGCCCGTCCCGACGATGTGAACGACGGTCTTTCCTGTCATGATTGACATCCCCAGATGTCCAGCATATTGAACAAGTTACGCTTGGAAACGATATCACCGATCACGCCGCTGGTCAATCCATCGCCCGCCATGGCATTCCTTGACAGACGACTTGCCGCTCCTCTAGAATCTTTCCCCTGTCAGGGTTTCCGTCATGAGGCCTCCGAGTCGAACGCCAGGAGCCCGTCCAATCATTTCGTCGGGTCGTGCGCAATGCTCGGACAGGCTCCAGCGCCGCGCGGAGGATCGGATTGACCCAGCGCGAAGCGCCCCGTCCCGCTCTTCCGGTCGGGGACCTGCTCTCAGAGAACTTCGCCAAGCTCAAGCTCCGCCTGATCGCAGGCGGCTCGGGCCTGCATCGTCAGATCACTTCCGGGGATGCGTTTCGACCGGGTCTGGCCCTGGCCGGGGGGCTCGAGGAGATCGAACCGGGCACCGTTCAGATCCTCGGCCGCAGCGAAGTTGCCTATCTCAACCGCATCCCCGATAGTCAGCGGAAGGAGCTGCTGCTGCGTCTGGCGCAATCGCGCCTCGCCTGCCTGGTGATCGCCCAGGGCGCCGCTCCGCCGCCCGACCTGGTCGGCGCCGTGGAGGAACAGGGAGTCCCGCTTTTTTCGACACGCCGCACCGCCACGCTGGCGCTCGAAGTCCTGGGCCGCTTTCTCGAGGAACGACTCGCCCCCTCCGTGACCATTCACGGCACCCTCATGGAAATTTACGGCGTCGGCGTCCTCATTCTGGGAGAAAGCGGGGTGGGGAAGAGCGAATCGGCCCTCGAGCTGATTCAGCGCGGCCACCGGCTTATTGCCGACGACACCGTTTCGATCCGCCGGATCGGCTCAGTTCTCAATGCCTCGGGTCCGGAACTCAGCCGCTATCACATGGAAGTGCGGGGCCTGGGGATCATCAATATCAAGGATTTGTTCGGTGTTGCTGCGGTGCGTGAGCGCAAGGACATCAACCTCGTGATTCAGCTCGATCCCTGGCGCAACGACAAGCATTACGATCGACTGGGCCTCGATACCAGAACCTATAAGGTCCTGGGCATGACCCTGCCGTTCATCGAGATGCCAGTGGGGCCGGGTCGAAACCTCTCCATCCTCCTGGAAGTGGCCTCACGCCACCATCTCCTGCGCAGCAGGGGCTATCATCCGGCCAGGGAACTCGCCGAGAAGATCCAGGAAACCCTCAGGAAGGGATCGTGAGACACATCGCGGTGCGGGATTCCGAGCCTTCTCTCGAGATCGTCGTGATCACCGGACTGTCCGGCTCGGGCAAGACCCTGGCGCTGCGCGCCTTCGAGGATCTGGGGTACTTCTGTGTCGACAATCTTCCGGTCGCACTCATCCCGGTCTTCATCGACCTCTGCGTCAAGTCGCGCAAGGATATCAACCGCGCCGCCCTCGTCGTCGATGTTCGAGAGGGGAAGTACCTTCAGGACTTTCCCCGCATGTACGATAAGCTGCGCCGCCGGGGCGGCCCGCTGGTGCGTCTGATTTTCTTCGAATCGGATGACTCCACACTCATGCAGCGTTTCTCCGAGACACGGAGACCGCATCCTTTATCCGGAGGAGGGAATCTCGAATCGGGCATTCGCAAGGAACGTGAAGTGCTTGGCCCGTTGCGCGAGCTCGCCGATGTCATGATCGACAGCAGCCGGTTCAACGTCCACCAGTTGCGGCGCTACATCCTCGATCACTTCGCCCCGCGCGGCAGAGACAGCCGGCTCGTGATCACCGTTGTCTCGTTCGGCTACAAGAACGGTCTCCCTGCGGGAGCCGATCTCGTCTTCGATGCGCGGTTTCTGCCGAATCCGTTCTTCGTCGACGGATTGCGCACCAGAACCGGACTGGAGAAAGAAGTCGTCGATTTTCTCCGCTCGAGCGCCGAGTTCGAGACCTTCCGGCACAAGCTGGTCGATCTGCTCGATTTTCTGATCCCGCAATATATCAGCGAAGGCAAGAGCTATCTCACCGTCGCCGTCGGCTGCACGGGCGGGCGACACCGCTCGGTGGCATCGGCGGAAGTAGTCGGCGCCGCCCTGCGGGAACGGGGCTATGCGGTGAACGTTTCCCATCGCGACATCGAGAAGGAATGATGGCTCAGGTGACGGAGACCTCCAATCCTCCCCCTTTCGGCCTCCTCGTCGTGACTCACGGCGGGCTGGCGTTCGAGCTGGTCCAGGCGTTGCGGCGCATCGTTGGGGAGGTGTCCCCGGTCAAGGCGCTGTCGATCGACTGGGAGGTGGGACTGAGCAATGCCCGCGAGGTCGTGCGCCAGGCCATTGAGGAGGTCGACCCCGGAGGCGGCGTCCTCATTCTGACCGACATGTTCGGCGGGACTGCGACCAACGTCACGCTCCCGTTTCTGCGCGACGGCGTCGAGATCGTCACGGGCGTCAACCTCCCAATGATGATCAAGTTCGCCAATATCGGCCGCTGCTCGACTCTCCGCGAGGCGGCGACTCTCCTCAAGGAGCAGGGGCAGCGCGCCATCGCCCTGGCGGCAGAGTATCTTGATCCTCCGCCCGGTGAACCGGACTCCAGCGCGTGACACGGCAGGAGGTTTTGATCGTCAATGCGCTCGGCCTGCACGCCCGGGCGGCCGCCCGTCTGGTGCAGATGGCCTGCCGGTTTCAGAGCCGCATCGGCGTGTCGCGCGACAACCGCTCGGCCAACGGCAAGTCGATCCTCGGCCTTCTGACGCTCGTCGGGCGGCAGGGAACCCACCTCACGATTACGGCTGAGGGCCCCGATGAAGCGGAAGCGGTGAAAGCTCTCGTCAGGTTGATCGCCGCCCGCTTCGGAGAAGAAAAATGAAGGCGCCGGCAGCGGGCCGGAAAGGGGAGGTATTCCGGGGTCTCGGAGTCTCCCCGGGAATCGCCATTGCGCCCGCCCTCGTTCTGGAGGGGCCCCGCCTTCCTGTCCCACGAATCGAACTGGAGAACGAACAGCTCGACGATGAAGTCGCCCGCTTCGAGCGCGCGCTGCGCAGCGCTGCCCGCCAGCTCGGCCGGCTGCGCGAGCGTGTCCGTCGAGAGGCGGGGGACCCTTACGCCCGGGTCTTTCAGGCCCAGCTCCTGATTCTCAAAGATCCGGCTCTTCTGGAAGAGACGGTCAGCCTGATCCGCGAGGAAAAGGTCAACGCCGCATGGGCCTTCCGTACGGTCGTCAGCCGCTACGGCCAGATGCTGGCGCAGGTGGCGGCCTCCACCGCGCAGGAGCGCGGCGCCACCGACATCGAGGACGTCGAGCTGCGCATTCAGACGATTCTGTCCGGCGGCCGTCGTCGCTACGACCTCTCCTCCCTGACCCGCGACGTCGTCCTGGTGAGCCGCACGCTCTCCCCTTCCGAGGCCGCCCGCCTCAGCCGCACCCGTGTGATCGGGCTCGCAATCGACGGCGCTGGACCAACCTCCCATACCGCCATCATTGCCTGCGCGCTCGGGATTCCCGCCGTCGTCGGGCTGAACGACGCCAGCGCTCGGCTCCACAACGGCGATCTGGTCGTTCTCGACGGCGCCGGCGGTATCGTTATCCGATCGCCCTCCGATCGGGAGATGGCTCATTGGCGGGCTCGCCGCGAGAGTCGCGTACGGGGGGAAGCGCGCCGCATCGAGCTGCGGGATCTGCCGGCGATCACCCGGGACGGGCTGCAGGTAAGGCTCCTCGCGAACCTCGAGCTGCCCGAAGAAATGGAAACCGCCCGGCGCAATGGGGCCGAGGGGGTCGGTCTCTATCGCTCGGAGTTTTTGTACCTTCGTGTAGCGCCATCACTTCCGGACGAGGAGCTTCACTACCAGACCTATCGCAATCTTGCCGAGCAGGCAGCGCCTCACGAGGTGATCATCCGCACGCTCGATCTGGGAGGCGAAGAGTATTACGGTCAGGTTCTCGATCGCCCTGAGGTGAACCCCGTCCTTGGACTGCGGGGGATCCGGCTCTCTCTCAAGAGGACCGATCTGTTCGGCACACAGGTCAGGGGTATACTGCGCGCCGCGCGACACGGGAAGCTGCGCATCATGTTTCCGATGGTGAGCGGTCTGGAGGAGCTGGCGCGGGCCCGTACCATGATCGAGGAGATCCATGCCGACCTGGAGCGTGAAAGGGTTCCCCATGCACCCAGCGTGCCGACCGGCATCATGATCGAGATACCCGCTGCGGCGCTGCTCGCTGAACACCTGGCGGGGCAGGCCGATTTCTTCTCCATCGGCACCAATGACCTGATCCAATATGCACTCGCCATCGATCGTGGAAATGCTTCCGTTGCCTATCTCTATCAGCCGCTCCACCCGGCGATCCTCGGGATGATACAGGGTGTGGTGGCCGCCGGCTCACGGCGCGGCTTGCGGGTCGGCATCTGTGGAGAAATGGCCTCGGATCCGGTGGCGGCCCTGATACTTCTCGGCCTTGGCGTGACGGAGCTCAGTATGAACCCCGCCTCCATTCCCGGGATCAAACAGGTGATTCGCGGCGTCTCCGCCGCCGACTGCCGGACAATCGCCGATGCGGCGCTGCACTGCGCCACGGTGCAGGAGGTCGAGACACTCGTTCGCCAGCGCATCCGGCCCCTCCTGCCGGCGGAGGACGGCGCCTCGCCGCCGGAGGAACAACGATGATCCGTCGCATCGACAAGCCCTGGGGAGAAGAGATCATCTTCGCGCAGACCTCCTCCTATGCCGGCAAGCTGCTCCGCATCCGCAAGGGCGAGGCGCTCAGTCTGCAGTACCACGAGCACAAGGACGAGGCATTCTATGTCTATGAGGGCACCATCCGACTGACAGTCGGCAGCGGGGCAAAGCTCGAGGAGCGCACGCTGGGCCCCGGTGAATCGTGCCACCTGCCACCTGGAACACACCACCGCATCGAGGCACTGGATGAAACAACGCTGTTCGAGGTCAGCACCCCGGAGCTCGACGATGTCGTCCGGCTGGAGGATCGCTACGGCCGCGTTCGACCGAAACCCGCGCTGGACGACGCTTGACAAGCCATTCGCCCTCCCCTAGGATGCTTGGAAGCTGGCGGAAACTGAGCCGCAGGGGCGTTTTATGCCGGAACAATCACCGCGCAAGCTGTTCTACAAGATCGGTGAAGTCTGCCAGATGACGGATACTCAGCCTTACGTGCTGCGTTTCTGGGAATCGGAATTTTCCCGTCTTGCCCCCACCAAGAGCCGCTCCGGCCAGAGGCTTTACCGCCGCAAGGATGTCGATCTCGTCAGGGAGATCAAGCGGCTGCTCAACGACGAGGGGTACACCATCGCCGGCGTTCGCCAGAAGCTCGGGATGCCGGATTCCCAGGGCGCCCTCGATGAGCTGTTCGAGCCGCCGGCACCGGCCCCCGCTCTGGCTCGGGCACCGGCGATCCCCGTGCCTCCCGGGACCCACGAGGCGCCCCGGGTCGCCTCCGACCTGGAGGACATCCTCCGCCTCATGGCCGAAACCGATCGCCGGCTCAAGAACCGGCGTGATCCCTCACGGAAGTAGATTCTCGTTCGAACCCTCAGATCACCTCGAGGCGACGTCCGACCTCCTCGAACACGCCGAGGGCTTCCTCGAGATCCCTGCGCGTGTGCGTGGCCATGACGATCGTGCGTACGCGGGATTTTTCCTCAGCCACCATCGGAAAAAAGATCCCCTGGGCGAAAACTCCGCGGGCGAACAACTCATCGCTGAAGCTGGCCGCCTTGGTACCCGAGCCGATGATGACCGGGGTAATCGGCGTCGTCGAGGCGCCGGTGTCGAAGCCGAGGCGCTGGAGCCCTTCTTTGAAGAAGCGGGTGTTTTCCCAGAGCTGCTCGTGCAGGGCCGGCTCGTTCTCCATCACCTCGACGGCTGCGGTGCAGGCGGCGGTGACGGCCGGAGGATGAGAGGACGAGAACAGAAACGGTCGCGCCTTGTGAACGTAAAACTCCATCAGCGGGCGGCTGCAGCAGACGTAACCGCCCATCACGCCGAACGCTTTCGACATCGTTCCGATCTGGATATCCCACCGATCCTTGAGGCCGAAATGGTCAACCGTGCCGCGCCCGTTCGTTCCCATCACTCCGGTGCCATGGGCGTCGTCCACCATCGGAATGGCATCGAACTCGTCACACAAGGCCGCGATCGCCTTCAGATCGGAGACGTCCCCGTCCATTGAGAAGACGCCGTCCGCGACCACCAGGATTTTTCCCGCTTTTCCCTGACGTGCCTTCTTCAGGATCTCACGCAGGTGTCCGTAATCGCGATGCCTGAAGATGGCACGATCAGCCTTGCAGAGCCGGCAGCCGTCGATGATGCTGGCATGATTCAACTCGTCCGACACGATCAGATCGTCCGCCTGCATCAGGGTCGAAACGACGCCGACGTTCGCCGTGTATCCCGACTGAAAGACCAGCGCTGCGCCGCTCCCCTTGAAGCGCGCCAGCCGCTCTTCCAGATCGAGGTGAAGCGTCATGGTTCCTGCGATGGTGCGGACGGCGGCGGGACCTGCGCCATACGTCTCGACCGCACGCCGGGCCGCCTCGACGACCTTCGGATGGGTCGTCAGTCCAAGGTAGTTGTTGGACGACAGCTGGATGATGTCGCGGCCATCCATCCGCACACGCGGTCCCGCCGCGGTCTCCAGCACCCTCGGCATGCGAAAGATACCCTTGTCCTTGAGCGCGCGAATCTCCGACTCCAGATAATCCTTCAAGCGGGTCTTCATGAGCTGCTCTCCGTAGGAGGATCGGCGCGCTCCCGACCGGCGACCCACAGGACGATCTTGCCGCTCTCCCGGGCGATCATTCTGCTGAACGCCTCTTCGTAGCGCTCCAGAGGATAGGTGTGCGTGATGACCGACCGGATCCTGGCGATGACGTCAGGCCTGGAGGTGAGAGCACGGGTCTTGGTCCAGGTCTCGAATATCTTCCGCCCGATGATCCCCTTGATGGTCGTGCCGCCGAAGATGATGTCCTCCGAGTACCGTTCGAGAGTGACACTGCTCTCTTTCGGCAGTCCAAACAGGATCACCTTGCCTCCGCGCCGCACCGATTTCAACGCCGCATCGATGGCGTCCGGATGGCCGCTCATTTCCATGACCTGATCGATCTCCCACGGGGACGCCGCCTCGCGAATCACCCCGACCACCCGTTCGGTCTCCCGCTTGCGCGCACCGCGGTTGGAGGCTGGCGCGGGCGTCGCCTGAATGACCGCGTGCGCTCCCAGCTTCCGGGCCAGTTCGAGACGGAACGGGGTCGTATCGACGGCCAGGACCCTGGCCGCTCCCTCGGCGAGGGCCACGATGATGGAAAACAGGCCGATCGGCCCGACCCCGAAGATCACGATGCATTTGTCGCGCGGATCGTACTCCGTCGCAGCGTGAACGGCGTTGCCGAATGGCTCCTCGACGCAGGCGACTTCGATCGGGACCACCGCTGCATCGTTGCGCCAGGCGCAGCGCGCCGGGATAGCAATATACTCCGCAAACCCGCCGTCGCGATGCACCCCGATGATGCGGGCACGGACGCAGACGTGGTATTCGCCCTGACGACACTGGTAGCACTTCCCGCAGACGATGTGCGACTCGGCCGAGACGAGATCACCGATGCGGATCGGCTCGCCACTCTGATCGCCGACGCCGCGGACGTCGCGCCCCACCTCGACGACCTCGCCACAGAACTCGTGGCCGATGATGAGGGGACGGCGCAGGTTTTCGGTGGCGGCGCCGATGGTTCCGCTGATCGAGGGATCCCAGTTGTAGATGTGGGCGTCCGTCCCGCAGAGTGAGGCCGCTTGGATGCGCAACAGCAGATCCTTGGGGCCGCAGGGAGGGATCGGGACATCGACCCACTCGAGCGCTCCCGGCCTCGGTGCAGCTTTGCGGACCGCTTTCATCGACAACCCATGGCTGGCCGTGGACTCCCGGTGATGTGCCGATTGAGGAGAATGGCCCCGAAACGGGTCGATTATAGATCCATTCCCGCAGGCTTGGGCGCCGTGAACTTGACGCGCCTGCCACGTGGATGCTAAAAGGTGGCCCAGTTCGAAGGCGGTCGATGGTTCCGCCGGGCGGCCCGGGGTGCTC
>CBDUYA010000137.1:0-8151 GCA_965371335.1 uncultured bacterium
TCGATATCTCGATTGACCCCCAAATCAGGGCCCGGACCCTGCCCTACCAGCCGCGGCCACGGCCGGCCCGGGTGCCCCCGCCGCAACCGTCCCACCCCCGCCGCCCCCCCTCATCACCCCGCCCGAACCTCTGAATCCGTGGTTCTCGATCTGGGTGCAGCCGCGGGCCACCATGCGGCAGGTTCTCGAGGTGAATCCCCGTCGGATGGTCCACCCCCTGGCGCTCGCCGCGGGAGCGCTCGGGGGGCTGGAAGCGCACGTCCCCGCGCCGGCCTCCAGCATGATGCCTCTGCCGGCGATCGTCGCGATCAAGGTGATCTTCGGCGCGCTCGGCGCCCTGCTGTTTCTTTATCTGTTCGGCTTCCTGCTCCGCCTGACCGGGCGCTGGCTCACCGGCGCGGGGGACTTCGTCGCCGTGCGGTCGGCGCTGGCGTGGTCGATGATTCCCAACATCTGGAGCGCCCTGCTGCTGCTTCCCGTTTTCGTCTACATGGGAGCGGACGCGCTGAACTACGACCCCTCCCTGATGCTCGGAGAGCCGGGAGCCGCCATGCTCCTGGTCCCGCTCACTCTTCTGACCGTGGTGATCGCCGTCTGGTCGATCGTGATCATGATCAAGTGCGTGGCCGAGGCGCATCGCTTCTCCGCCTGGCACGGGCTCGGCGCCATGCTCCTGAGCCTGCTCATTCTGGCTGTCCCGATCGTGATGATGGTGGCGTTCGTCGCCGTCGTGGTGGTCGGGATGCTCGGCCTGTCGCTCGGCTAGAAGAAGTCTTCGGCCTGATGGGAGGAGAAATACTCGAGCAGGGAGCGCGTCCGGCTCACGGCCGGCCTCCGCTCACAGCGATCGCAGCAGCGGCGCCACCCGGGAGAACGCTTCGAGGTGGCTGTCGATGTCCGCCTCGTTGTGCTGCACCGAGACGGTCCACTGCTCGTCGGGGCCGGGCGGTTGCGGCACCACCCCCTCATTCATCATGGCGAGGTACCAGGCGGCGGAGGCGCGACGATCGAGGGTCACCCAGTCGCGGTAGTGGCGGATAGGGGCGGGGCGGAAATTCAACGTCCCCATGGAGCCGAGACCGTTGGCGAAGAACGGCAGCCGGTGCTCCTTGATGAGCGCGTTGTAGCCATCGACCAGCTTCTTGTTCAAAGCGAAGATTCTGCGGTACGCCTCGCCGGTCAGGATCTCCTTCAAGGTCACCTCGGCGGCCGCCATGGTGAGAGGATTGCTGGAGTAGGTCCCGACGTGCAGGACCCGCAGGGAAGCAATCTCCTCCATGATGGCGGCCGATGCGCCGAACGCCGCCAGCGGCAGCCCGCCGCCGATCGCCTTGGCGAGAACGACGATGTCCGGCTGCACCTTGTAGTGTTCGGTTGCGCCGCCCGGGGCGATCTTCACTCCGGTCTTCACCTCGTCGAAGATCAGCAGCGCGTTGTGTTCGTCGCACAGTTCCCGCAGGCCGGGCAGGAACTTCGGGTCGGGCCCGGTCACACCCATGTTGAGCATGACCGGCTCGATCAGGACGCAGGCGATGCGGTGCGGGTTCTCCTCGAATCGCATGCGGACCGAATCGAGGCTATTGAACTGCGCCACGAAGGTATGGGCACGCGACTCGGGCGGGATCCCCTGCGATGTCGGAATCGGCGTCGGGCTGAGCCGCCGGCCGCTCTTCTGCAGGGCCGGCTTGGTCGACACCAGCACGCTGTCATGAGCGCCGTGATACGCCCCCTCGAACTTGATCAGTCCCGGCTTGCCGGTATAGCCGCGCGCCAGGCGCAGGACATGCATGGTCGCCTCGGTTCCCGAATTGCAGTAGCGCCACTGATCCTGGGCGAAGCGGCGGCGCAGCTCCTGCGCCACCGACAGCTCCAGGCGATGCGGCATGGCGTGCAACGTTCCCTGCATGGCCTGGATCTCGATCGCCTGCACGATCCGGGGATGGGCGTGCCCGACCAAGAGGGCGCCGAACGCCATGGAAAAGTCGAGGTAGCGGTTTCCGTCGAGATCGGTGAGCACGGCGCCGACCGCCGATTCGATGAAGATCGGGTTCGGGTCGACCGCCCGGAAATTGGATGACACGCCGCACGGCAGGAACGCCATCGCCGCCTGCTGCGCGGCGCGCGACTTTGTGGTGCGCTCCATGTAGCGACTGACGATCTCCCCGTAGGCCACGGTTTACTCCTGCGCTTCGTAGTCGAAGGTCTCGACCACGGCGCGGATCTTATCCGCCGGAATCTTGACCAGCGTCCGGGCCGGGTAGTTCAGGCCGGACTTCAGCGTCTTGTAGTCGATAATCACGTCGACCCGCTCCTTTCCGAGGGCGGTGGTGACGGTCAGCTTGCGGACCTGCTTCGTTTCCTGATCGACCCACATGGCAACCGTATCCCCTTTGATGGCGAAGGAGATCCCTTTGACCCGGATGGTGTCGCTCAGCTTTCCACTGCCGTAGTCGAATCCCGCGTCCGCGAAGAAATCGACCAGCTTGCCGGAGGAGGCCCTCGTGTACTTGCCGATCAGAGCAACGAGCTGCTCGCCCTTCTCCTGCTGCTTCCTGATCTTGTTTTTCTTCGTCTTACCCTCGTTCTCCTCGCTGAGGGTGGTTGCCTGCAGCGTGCCGTCGAACTCGAAACGGACCAGCTTGAGGTTGACCCGCTTGCCCTTTCCCTCCTCCTCGATCTCGACCCGTCGCTTCCACCTGTACTTGCGGAGCAGCGCATCATTGGCCTTGCGGACCTCGGAGATCTCGAGAGCGAGTTGCGCCGACCGCGGAACCTGCTGCGCCTCGACTCCGGGAAGGGCGATGAAGGCGACCAGGATGACGGCCGGCAGGATGACGCGCATGGTGAAGAACCTCCGCTGCTGGTGAAGGCCGGTGCTCCGCCGGCCGAAGTCGCGTGACTTGAATCGGGCGCTCATGATATCACCCGGTCGAACCACCGGCCCCGCTTCAGGTCTCGCCGAGGATTTCCTTGCGGCGGCGCGAGCGCCAACGGCGATCAATGGTGTCAACCGCCCGCACGGCATATTCCTGGGCTGTGTAGATCTGCTTCATGATCGGCTCGTCGTCGCGGGTCGCCAGATCGCCGATGGCGAACAGGCCTCGCACCGAGGTTTCACCGCGCGGGTCGACTCGCACGTGCCGCACCTCGTCCGGGCGCCCGGCGTCGGCGAGATCGGCCCCCAGGGCGCGTGCCAGATCGTTGTAGACGCGGTACAGCCCGAGGCTGACGAGGGCGAAGGCGACTTCCACCCGGGTGCCGTCCTCCAGCAGAAAGCCGCGCAGGCTTCCGGGCGGCGCGTCCTCTTCTCCCAGGATCTCGACCAGCTGCGAGGCATGGATGATGATGCCGTGGTGGTCGAGAAGCCGCCGTGTCCGCGGCGCAATGGCCACCTGCTCGCCGTTGGCGAGCAGGCAGCAGACCGAATCGTAGCGCTCGGCTATCATCAGGGCGATCTGTGCGGCGGTCTCGGAGCCGCCGATCACCGCCAGGTGGCTGTCCCGCGACAGGTGCCCCTCGCAGCGGACGCAGTACAGAACGGTTTCGCGGTTGGCGTAGGGATAGATCCAGTGGGTCCCCTCGAGCGTGCGTCCTTTTCGCTGCCGGGCGATGAGCAGCTGGCGGTCCATGACGCCGGTCGCGGTCATCACGGCGCGGGCCACGATCCGCGCGTGGTTGGGGTCGCCCGTCTCGACTTCGAAGCGCCCGTCATCGAGGCGCCGCCCGGCGGTCGCGCGGGCCGCGATTCGGGTCACCACGTCGCCGTACTCTTCGAGGCGGCGCCGGACGTTGTCGATGATCGCCCGGGTGCCGACATGGAGGTGCGGCAGCTCAGCGAGAGCCGCCAGGAGTTCCGGCCGCGCGCGCCACTCGTGCCTCAGCTTGTCGAGGACGATGCCGGGGTGCACACCGATCATGTTGTCGATGTTCTGCACCCAGCGCCCCCGGCTCCCCTTTTCGGTGGCCCGATCGCCGAGGATCCAGACGGCCGGCAGGTGGTACTGCGCGGCGCGCAGGGCGCACGCCGCGCCGGCCACGCCGCCTCCGACGATCGCCACCTCGAAGGTGGTCTCCTGCTTCGTCATCGTCCTCTCCCGGGCGCGCGGAGAACGCCAGTGGAACCGCCTAGAAAGGCACCGCGAGCAGTTCGACGCGCCGGCCGCCGCGCAGCACCATAACCTTCATCTCCTGCCCGGGCGCCATCTGCCGGATGTGCGCCTTGATTTTCTCCGGCCCATCTTCCTCGGAGAGCTTGATCCCGTCCACCTCCAGGATGACGTCCCCACCGAGGATGATCTCCTCACCCTCGATCTTCGCCTCCACCGTGCCGCCCAGGATGCCCATCTTATCGGCCGGCGATCCGGCGGCGACCCGCTGCACCAGGATTCCGAGGCGCTGCGGCACGTTGAAGATACGGGCCGAGTCACCCGACAGAAAAACGCCCTCCATACCGCTCCAGCGGGCGCCCTTCTCGAGCAGAATCTGGCGCGCCGTGTTGGAGGTGACCACGAAGCCGAGTCCTTCGTAGCCGCCCGATCGGGTGATCATGCTGCTGACGATGCCGATCACCTCGCCGTCCATGTTGAACATCGGCCCGCCCGAATTGCCGTGGTTGACCGCCGCGTCGGTCTGGAACAGCTCCGCCGACGAGAAGCCGCCGAACAGCTTCTTCGCCAGCCGCCGGGCGCTCAAATGGCCGACCGTCAGGGTGTGGCTGATGCCGAGTGGTGCGCCGACGACGAAGATCTGCTCTCCCACGCTGGCGTCATCGGAGTCGCCCAGCGGCGCGACCGTCGCCTCGAGGGGACGCTTCTCAAGCTTGAGAAGCGCCACGTCGGCGCTCGGATCGGAACGGATCGCCTTCGCCTTGATGACCTCCCCGCTGGTGAATTCGACCTCGATCGCCTCCGAGGCCTGGATGACGTGCGCCGCGGTCATGACGTAGGCCTTCTCGGCATCGATGAACACGCCGGAGCCGAGCCCGGCCGCGGTGAGCGGCTCCCCGCCCGGCAGGATCGGCAGATGCTTCTCCACCGTGCGCACCACGACGACCGAGTCCTTCACCTTCTCGAACGCTTCCGACACCGACTGCGCCCGCGCCGGCAGGGCGGCGATCGGCAACGCGACGATCACAAGAATCATCGCACCGGCGAGCTTCATGACCTGTTTCCGCATCGTTCATCTCCATGAGCGCCGTCCCGGCCGCTCAGACGGCCTGGGACGAAACGCAATATCCACCGTGTGTGGCCCGGATCTTAAGGGATGTCGGAGCGCTTGAACAGACCTGGCGGAGCCTCCCACCCCTCAATGATGATCGACAGGCTTCACCGGCCCGGTCGTCGTTCATTCTCCCTCCCGATATGGCATGATTGAAGACCAGTTGAACCGATCCCCCACCAGGGAGACGCACCATGAAACATCTCGTGTTGCTGCGCCACGGCGAAAGCACCTGGAACCAGGAAAACCGGTTCACCGGCTGGACCGACGTCGATCTGACCGAACGGGGCGTCAGGGAGGCGATCGAGGCCGGGCGAACGCTGCGCAACGAGGGGCACGTCTTCGACCTTGCCTACACCTCCGTTCTGAAGCGGGCGATTAGAACATTGTGGCTGGCGCTCGACGAGATGGATCTGATGTGGATCCCGGTGCACCGTTCGTGGCGCCTCAACGAGAGACACTACGGCGCCCTGCAGGGCCTCAACAAGGCCGAGACCGCGGCCAGGCATGGAATGGAACAGACGATGCTCTGGCGGCGCAGCTACGACATCCAGCCGCCGGCCCTCACCCGGGACGACCCGCGCTTTCCGGGCAATGATCCACGCTACTCCGGGCTGGGCCCGGGCGATCTGCCGCTGACGGAATGCCTGAAAGATACGGTCGAGCGCTTCCTCCCCTACTGGCACGAGACGATCGCCCCCGACGTGCGAAGCGGGCGCAGGGTGCTGATCGCCGCGCACGGCAACAGCCTGCGAGCGCTGGTGAAGTACCTCGACGGAATGTCCGACGCCGACACGGTGAAGCTCAACATCCCGACCGGCATTCCGCTGCTTTACGACCTGAACGACGATCTGACGCCGATCGGGCGACGTTACCTTGGTGATCCGGAAGCGATCCGGCGGGCGACGGAGAAGATCGCGGGACAGTTGAGCAAGAAGGACTGACCGGTCCCCGGCGACCGCGGTCTCACGATCGCCGCGTCGCTCCCCGGCGACCGCGATCGTCCGGGCAGCGTGTCACTCCCCAGCAAAAGTTCCGCGGATCCAGGCACCCATATCCTGGATCTCCTGCGGATGGACCTCGTGCCCCATCGGGTAGGGACGCCACTCGACGGCGTAGCCGAGCTCGATAAGGCGATTGCGCGCCTCGATGCCGCGCTGCATCGGCACCATCGGATCGTCGCTGCCGTGTGCCTGGAAGATCGGCACGGCGTTGTTCGCCTCGTCGCGCTCCCTCTCCAGCGACGCCTCGTCGACCAGGTAGCAGGAGAGCGCCATCACGCCGGCAAAAGATTCAGGGTAGCGGAGAGCGGTGTGCAGCGCGATCGCCCCTCCTTGCGAGAAGCCGGCGAGGATGATCTGTCCGGTCGGGACTCCGCGCTCGTTCTCACGGGCGACCAGGGCGCGGACCTGGCCGGCCGCGTCGCGCACCCCCTCGAGATCGGGATCGGAATTGAGCCGCGTCGAGCGGATGTCGTACCAGGCCCTCATGATCAGCCCCATGTTGATGGTCACGGCGCGCTGCGGGGCATGCGGGAAGACAAAACGAACCCCGAGGTCCTTCGGCAGATCGAGGGAGGGAACGATCGGCTCGAAGTCGCGCCCGTCGGCGCCGAGGCCATGCAGCCAGATAATCGATCTCTCGGCCCGGCCTGATGGCTCAACCTCGACGCAGGCGAGCCGCTCGGAGCTCATGCGGCCGGCACTCGCGGGGCCGGAGCGGCCGCGGCTCGCGTGGCCATAGAGACCGTTTCCGTACGTGTCCGGCGGATCCTCAATACCGATCTCCCCGACATCTGCATGCCTGTGAGGATGCACGTTCGTACCGGGTAGGGCGATCTATACCACACGCCTCGAAGGGGCGTAAAGCGATCGATCGGACTGAAAAGTGGGGGGGGGAGGGGGGGCCGACCTGAAACGTCCAACTGGTTCCTCGCCGACGCTGGGCTCGGGACCGTGTTTCAAGACACCGTCAAGATCGTGGGTCGATCGAGAGCGTCCGGTGGTCCATTGAGCGCCCCCCCTCCTCGACTCTGAGGTTGGGACTTTGGTTGTACATACTGTTTACCATTCTTCCAGGTCCCTCCGGAACCTCGCAAAAATACTTGTTTTTCCCGATCAGATAACACACTTACATTCAGTAACTTACGAGACGCATGGAGAGCGGAAGTGGCTCAGATGGCGGCGATGCCATGTTTGATGGCGTATTGCACCAGCTCGGCGTTGCTGTGAAGCTGCAGATCATCCATGATGCGGTACTTGTGGAACTCGACCGTGCGCGCTGAAATGTTCAGGACTGATGCGATCTGCTTGGCGGAATGTCCTTCGGCCACCAGTTGCAGCACCTCCCGCTGGCGCGGCGTGAGCGGGTCGGTGACCTTGTGGCGGAACGGGCGTTTCTTCGCCATCGACGGCGTCACGTAAACCCGGCCGGCGAGCGCCTCCCGGATCGCCTTCACCAGCTCGGCCGGGGCGGAGTGTTTCAGGACGTATCCCGAGGCGCCCGCTTCCAGGGCGCGGGTGGCGTACGTCAGGTCATCATGCATGGTCAGGACGATGATCTTAGCTCGCGGGTGCGACTTGCGGAGCTGCCGGGCGGCCTCGATACCATTCAGGAGCGGCATCGAGATGTCGACCACAATGACGTCCGGGTCGTGCCGGGCTGCCGCAGCGAGCAGCGCCCTGCCGTCGCCGACCGTCCCCACCAGGTCGAATTCGGCTTCGAGAATGCTGCGCAGGCCTTCGATGACAATGCGATGATCATCGGCCAGCAGGAGTCGCGGCTTGCCCATACGGCCCTCGATTGCTTCAGAGTGAGATTGGCAGAAGTGTACCCTGATTTGACCAATCGGTCAACAGCCTAGACAGCACTATGGTGGCGCCGCAGGAAATCGGCGATCAGAGGGAAGACCTCCCGGGGAGCATGCTCCCCGAG
>CBDUYA010000138.1:0-8108 GCA_965371335.1 uncultured bacterium
TATAAGCTGGAAATGCTCTTCTGTCAAACGTTTCGCCGCCGCCCCGCCAGGCGTCTGTCGTTTCGTTGTGACTAGCTCCCGGCGGCTTTCGGTGAGGACGACGCGCGGCTGCGATACATGAGATACGCCCGGATCAGACCGTCGAGGTCGCCATTCAGGACCCGATCGACATCGCCGATCTCGTGCCCGGTGCGGTGGTCCTTGACCATCCGGTACGGCTGCAGGACGTAGGAGCGGATCTGGCTCCCGAAGTCGATGTCCTTCTTGGCGCCGTCCTCGACCCGTCGCTTCTCCTCCCGTTTGCGTTCCTCGCGCTCGTACAGGCGCGATTTGAGAATGCGCATCGCCATATCGCGGTTGCGATGCTGGGAGCGCTCGTTCTGGCAGCAGACGACGATGCCGGAAGGGTTATGGGTGATGCGGACCGCCGAATCGGTGACGTTGACATGCTGGCCCCCGGCGCCGCTGCTGCGGTAGGTATCGACGCGCAAGTCCTTGTCCTCGATCGTGACCTCGATCGATTCGTCGAGATCGGGGTAGGCATAGACCGACGCGAACGAGGTATGCCTGCGCCCGGATGCATCGAATGGCGAGATGCGCACCAGCCGGTGAACTCCATTCTCCGCCCGCAGGAACCCGTAGGCATCACGGCCCTTCACCAGGAGTGTCGCGCTCTTGATCCCGGCTTCCTCACCCCGCTGGTAGTCGAGAGTTTCGACGCGATAGCTGCGCGCCTCGGCCCAGCGCAGGTACATTCGATAGAGCATCTCGGCCCAGTCCTGGGATTCGGTGCCGCCGGCGCCGGGGTGAATGGTGAAGATAGCGTCACCGCCGTCGTTCTCGCCGGTCAGCATCATTTCGAGTTCGCTCTGATCGAGCGCCGCCCTGAGTGCATTGACCGACGCCAGCAGATCCTCTTCAACCGCCTCCCCCTCGCGGGCCAGCTCGGCGCACACCTGCGCCTCCTCGATCTTGCGCTCGAGGGCACGCTGGGCTTCGATCGCTTCGGTCAGGCGGGTACGTTCTCTGAGGAGGGTCTGGGCTGCGGCCTGGTCCTTCCACAGACCGGGATCGGACGCTTTGGCCTCCAGGGTTTCCAGTCGCCGGATCCAGGCGTCGGTTTCAAAGATGCCCCCGTAGCTCCGCATAGCGCTCTGCGAGAGCGGCTACCTGGCGGAGCAGATCATCGACTTCCACCGGTTGCGACATGATGAAACATGGCTCCCAAGCCCGGCGTCAACGCCCCGGACGCGCATACGCCGCCACGTGCAGGGCGGCGTGAAGAAGCGTGAGTATAACACAGGCCCACGCAAGCACATCTCCGGCCCTCATGTACATCGTCTCCCCTTCGCGCACTTCGATCTCACCACTCAGCACGGCCGTTTCCCGCATCGCGGTCTGCGCCACGATGCGGCCGTAGGGATCGACGATCGCGCTGATCCCGGTGTTGGCGGCACGCAGCAGGTAGCGTCGCGTCTCGATTGCGCGCACCGCGGCCATCGCCAGATGCTGCTCGGGCGCGCCGCTGAGGCCGTACCAGGCATCGTTGGTGATGTTGACCAGGTAGGCCGATCCGGCCGCCAGCGTGCGGACCAGATCGGGGAAAATCGCTTCGTAGCAGATGAAGGTCGCCGCCTTCCCCGCCGGCGTCGGCAGCGGCTCCAGCCGGGAGCCGGGGACGAAATCGGCGATCGACCCCAGCACCAGCCGATCGACGAAGAACAGCACTCGTTGCAGCGGCACGTACTCGCCGAACGGGACGAGGTGGACTTTGTCATAGGGAGGAGCCAGCATTCCCTCCCCGCCCAGGACAAAGGCGCTGTTGGTCGCGGCGAGACGGCCGCCGGCGGCGGCCCGGTAATCGACGCTTCCGGCAATCAGCGTGATGTTGAGATCGGCGGCCAGACGGATCACGGTCGGGAAGTATTCGGGGTGTGGCTCGAACGCGACGCTGGTCTCGCCGCCACGAGTTCGTCGCACCGGACGGTAGAAGGTGAACGGGCTGGCCGATTCCGGCCAGACGACGAGCCGGGCGCCCCCGGCCGCCGCCTGTCTGGTCAGGGCGATCAGATTGTCGACAATCGCCTGCTCCTCCCCCCTGGTCCACTTGCGATGCTGCGAGACATTACCCTGGATCGCCGCCACTTTCACCCACTCTCCGGTCCCCGCCACCGCGTCCCGCCGCAGCACGAACCCTCCCCCGAGCCATGCACCGCCCGCGGCCATCAGCAGCAGCGCGGCGATGGCGCGCGGCGCGCGGGCGCGCGGCTCCGCCATGGCGAGAGCGATCGCGGCATTCACACCGGCGACCAGAAAAGACACGACGTAAATGCCGCCGAACGAGGCGATCTGCAGGAACGGCAGGTTGGAAGCCTGGGAATAGCCGAGGAGGCCCCAGGGGAATCCTCCCAGCAGCTTCGCCCGGACGATCTCCAGACCGACCCAGGAAACCGGCACGACCGCCAGCGTCATGGCGCCGAAGCGCCTCCATGACAGGGCGGTCAGCAGCGCGAAGAGGGCGACGTAGGTCGCGAGGTAGAACACCACCAGCGCCAGGCTGATTACGCCGACCGGCCACGGCAGGCCTCCGTAGGTGTGGACCACGCCGACGATCCAGTAGAGCAGAACGCCGAAAAAGACCACGCCGCAGGCGTAACCCCGGGCGAGCGCCGCACCGCGGGACGCCCCCCGCAGCGACAGCAAGAGCGGGACGAGGGCGACGAAGGCGGCGAGGTTGTACGCCGGACGCGGATAGGCGAGCGCCAGGAGAAGACCCGCAGCAGCCGACAGGAGGAGTCCGCGGCCCGCCGAAACCTCAGTGCCGTTCATGCAGCATGAGGCGCAGCGGCTCCCGAACATCGACCTGGCCGAGGGAAGCCCTGTGCAGCGCCGCCGTCAGCAGGGTCGACTCTCCCTCACGCAGCCGCTTCTCTCTCAACACCGGCGCCCGGCAGCCCAATCTGAACAGCGGCTCGTCCGGCCAGGGCTGCAGGAATTCGAACACCGGCTGCCGGTTCAGGACACCGGATCCGCGGCAGGCGACGCACCCGGCGGCGGCGGAAAACTCGCCTGCCGGGATCGAACGGTAGCGCGGAGAGGACGGGACCACATCGAGCAGATCGTACGGCACGCCACACGAGCGGCAGAGCGTCTCCATCAGCCGCGTTCCGAGAATTCCGGCGACGAGCGACCCTGCGGCCCGCCCCTGCCCCGAGCAGGCGATCTGTTCGGCGGCATCGAACGCATCGACCGCCGTCAGCGGGGCAATCACGACACGATCGCGCGCCAGCGCGAGAGCGGAGCGCGGATCGCCGGCCTGGCCCGGCTCGGTGGCGATCAGGAGATCGGGCGACTGGCGCAGCGCGCGATCAATCAACGAGGCGGGCGGAGCACCCCCGGAGGCGTCCTCCTCCCCCGCGACGACGGCGATGCGCCGCGGCAGCGCCTCACCGAGCAGCGTGAGGGCGGCGCTCAGACCGGCCTCCGTTTCGGCCGGGCCAGGTCCGGCGAGAAGCAGCAGACCCCGGCGCTCCTCTGCCAGGCGTCGCAATGAGGCGGCCAGCGCCGGCAGATCACGACCAAGACGATCGCGTGACGGCGAAGCGATCGCTTCTTCCCGCAGATCGATCGTGTAGGAATGGCCTTCGAACCCGGGAACGGCCTGGACCGTCGCCGCCATCCGTGCGCGTCCGCGGGCCGACAGGACGATGTGGCCCTCGCGCGGGGCCGACCGCGGCCGGGCGGCGATCCCCGACAGACCTTCTATGAGGCTGGCCAGACCGGGGTAGGTGCCGCCCGCGAGAGAGAGACCCGAATCGACCCCCGAGGTTCCCCGAAACCATATCTGCAGAGAGTCCGGCTGCGGCTCGATCAGGATCTGGCGGGCGCGGCGATCAATCCCCCGCGCCACGATCCCGCGCAGCCATTCGGGTGGCGGCGCCCCCTCGGGAAGCAGTTCAGGATCGCCGGGGCGAATCCCTCGCCCGCTGTCGGAAAGCACCAGGGTATTCTCGCCGGAAGGCCGGTAGATGACTCCCGGGGCGATCTCCGCCGGGTAGAAACGGATCAGGGTTTCGCTGATGAACGACGGCGGTGAAATGAGCGGTTCGACCTTCAGACCGGTCAGTTCCTGCAAGGCCGGAATCAGAAGAGGCGAATCAGCACCGGTCACCGCAAGATCGAGCACGCCGTCGGCCGCCCGGACCGGCACCATAAAGTAATGATGCGCCAGCCCGGCCGGCACCAGATCGATCGCCGGGGAGCGCAGCATCGCCTCAGCCAGTTCCGGTACCAGGATTGAAAACCCGTCCTGCAGGAAGAAGTGGAAGGAGACGGGGACGACTTTCCCGATCTTCATCAGATTGAATCCGAGCCGGCCGCCCCGCAGTTTCTGCTCCTCCAGACCGGCCGCGACCCCCGCCCGTGACGCAACCCCCGCTTCGACGAGCAGATCCCCGAGAAGCCGCCGGTCGTCACCCGGGATGCGTCTTGCGTTCTTCACTAGCGCGCCTCCTGCAGAACCCATGGTGTCAGTCCGATCCTGGCCTCGATTTTCCCAGCCCACGCCACCGCCGTCCTCCGCTCACGATAGCTTCCGACCCTGACCCGGTAGATCGGCTTCCCTTCGACCTCTCCTTCGATCAAGCGCGCCGGCATGCCGAGCGCCGCGACCTGCTCCCTGACCTGTTTGGCCTGTGCCAGGTCATGAGTCGCCAGAACCTGGATAACGTACGCTCCTGCCGGCGCTGCCTCCGCCGCGTCATCCTTCAGTCGCGGGCTGGCCGCCGGTGAGGCGGTCTTGCTTCCATCGCTTCTCGTCACTCCCAGCGTGTCGTAGAAGCTGAGGTCGGGGACTCCCGGCGCCCCCGTCCCGGCCTTGCCCGCCCTCGTATCGCCGGCGGCCTGATCCGCCGCGTTCCCGCGAGTCGAGCGGCCGACACCACGATTACCGCGGCCGATCTGCCGCGACATCACGATAAGAAGCGCGGAGAGAGCCAGCACCGCAACCGCGAGATACCTGACACGGTGGGCCCGGCTCATGCTCCCCCCCCCGTCGCGGTCGCCGCCTGGCCGGCGCCAGCGACCGAGACGCCGTTCTTGCCGGCCTGCTTGGCCGCCTGCATCGCCTCGTCGGCCCGCTTCACCAGCCCCATTCCGGTGCGCGCGTGTTCGGGGTAGGAGGCAATTCCGAACGACGCGGTGATGCGGAGATCCTCCGCCGTGCCAAGCGGCACCGGCCGGCTTTCCAGGTTGATCCTGAGCCTTTCGGCGAGCTCGCACGAGCCCTGCAGCCCGGTGCCGGGAAGGATGACACAGAACTCGTCGCCTCCGTAGCGGAACACGCGGTCGCTGCCGCGCACGGTTCCGATCAGGCGTCGCGCCACCTCGCGCACCATCTTGCTGCCGGTGGCATGGCCGTGAGCGGCGTTGATCTCCTTGAGATTGTCGAGATCGAGAAAGATCAGTGCCAGGGCGGTTGCGTAGCGGTGAGCCCGGTAAACCTCCTCGCTCAACACCCGATCGAAGTGCCGGCGGTTGTAGCACTCCGTCTGATCGTCCTTGATCACCAGGCTGCGATACCGCTCCACCAGACAGGCATTGACCAGGGCGGGATGAAGCTCCGGAATGAGGCGGCCGAGCCGATCCATATCGTCCACCCCGAGCGGCTGACGCCCGCGCGACACCATCAACATGCCGAGGAGAGCGCCGGCGCCCGGAAGGGGCACCGCCAGCACCTGTTCGAGCCCCAGCGCGCGCAAGGCTCCCGGGGCCTGGGTGATGGACGGTCCCCAGGTGGCGGGAGGTCCTTCGCCCCGGAGTTCGCCCAGATCAAGGGTCATGATGCCGCGCCGGCGCGGGTCGTTCACAGCGAGGTGGCTCGCCTTGAGATGAAAGGTGTCGTTCTCCCCGTCGTACAGGTAAAGGAGACCGACCGTCGCCCCGGCATATTCGAGCGAGGCGCGCACGAACTGCTGAGCCACCGCATCGAGATCGATGCGACGCGAGACGCCCAGCGCCAGGCGGGCGATCTTCAGATCATCCTGGAGCCGCTCCGTATCGGTCATTCCCGCTCGCGGAAGATCAACTGCGGGTTCGCTTCATCGCTTCGAACAGGTCGATCGGCATCGGGAAGATGATGGTGGAATTCTTCTCCGCGGCGACCTCCGTCAGCGTCTGCAGGTAACGCAGCTGCAGCGTGGTCGGATTCGCCGCGATCTTGTCGGCGGCGGCGACCAGTTGCGCCGAAGCCTGGAATTCTCCATCCGCATGGATAATCTTGGCCCGCTTCTCGCGCTCCGCCTCCGCCTGCTTCGCCATGGCGCGCTGCATCTCGGGCGGCAGATCGACATGCTTCACCTCGACCGAGGATACCTTGATCCCCCACGGGTCGGTGTGTCGATCGAGGATCTGCTGGAGCTCCGCGTTCAGGCGCTCCCGCTGGCTCAGCAGATCATCGAGCTCGGCCTGACCCAGCACCGATCGCAGCGTGGTCTGCGCGAGCTGCGAGGTGGCGTAGTGGTACTGTTCGACCTCGACCACCGCCTTGCAGGCATCGAGAACGCGATAGTAGACGACCGCGTTGACCTTCATCGACACGTTGTCGCGTGAGATCACGTCCTGCGGCGGGATGTCGTGAACCACCGTCCGCAGCGACACGCGCACCATCCGATCGATGGGGAACGCGACGATGATGATGCCGGGGCCCTTGGCCTCCGACAGCAGGCGGCCCAGCCGGAAGATCACGCCCCGTTCGTATTCATTGAGGATCTTGACGCTCGACAGCAGCCAGAAGACCACCGCCAGAGCGACGATGATCAAGATGGATCCAGGGCCTCCAGTGAGCGGGATGTTCATCGGGTCTCCTTTTCGGCCCGTTCGGCCCGGGGCAGCCTCACGGAATCTCCTTGACTTCGAGCTGCAGGTCGCGCGCCCCCGTGACGCGCACCCGCGCTCCTTTGCGGATCGCCTGTGCGCCTCGAGCGTTCCAGTACTCGCCGTGCACGAACACCCTTCCATACGGATCGAGGTCGGTCAGAGCCATGCCCTCCTCGGCGATGATGCCGTCAAGGCCGGTGGCCACACGACGCCGCCAGACACGCGCGACCATTGTGGTCAGGATTCCCATCAGCACGGCGGCCGAGGCGGCAATCGACAGGATGAGCCATCGGGCCGCGGCCATTCCGGGCATCTCGGGAGCGCTCTGGAACAGCAGCAGCGACCCGAGAATCAGACAGCCGATCCCCCCGAGCGTCAGGAACCCGTAGCTCGGGATCTGCAGCTCCAGGACGAACATGACCAGCCCCAGCACCACCAGCGCGATGCCGACCCAGTTGACCGGCAGCACCTGCGTGGAGAGGGCGAACAGCAGCAGGCAGATACCTCCGATCAGTCCGGGTGCAATCAGCCCCGGATGGGTGAACTCGATGTACACCCCGAGGATGCCGACGAAGAAGAGCAGGGCCGCGAGAGCGGGACTGGCCAGGACGCTGAGGAAGCGCTCGGAGGCGGTCATGTCGAGAGACTCCATGCGGGCCGGGGTCAGTTGCAGCGTCTCCGTGGTGCCGTCGAAGCGACGGATTTCGGTTCCCTCGAGAAGGCTCAGAATCTCTCCCTCGTCGTTGGCGATGTAATCGATGAGGCCGAGCTCCAGAGCCTCTTTCTCGGTATAGGACGAGCTCTTCCGCACCGCTTCCTCCGCCGCCTCGGGATTGCGCCCCCGGTTTTCCGCCAGGGTGCGCGCATAGGCGGCGGCATCGTTCTCCACCTTGTCCATCATCGGGGAGTCCTTTGGCATCTCTCCCATGATGGCGACCGGGTGGGCGGCGCCGAAACGCGTCCCCGGCGCCATCACCGCCACGTCGGACGCAATGGTGATGAAAAACCCGGCCGAGGCAGCCTTGCTGCCGTGCACGAAGACCACGACCGGCACCCGCGACCCCGTGATCGCCTTGATCATCTCCTCCATTGAGGTCATCAACCCGCCCGGCGTGTCGAGACGGATGATCAGCAATCGCGCGTCGTTGTCGTTGGCTTTGTCAATGGCGCCGATGAGAAACCTGGCGGTGATGGGATGAATGGCGTCGTCCAGGGTGACGGTGTAGATCAGC
>CBDUYA010000139.1:0-8105 GCA_965371335.1 uncultured bacterium
GACGCGTTACGTCCAGCCCCTCGCGCCAGAAGGGGGTGAGCAGCGATGGATTTCTTCACGGTCTGTACACCGGAGGGTGCGCGTATCCGGCGCGACTTCGATGGAACGATCGTCAGGATCGGCCGTGCATCGGCCAGCGACATCGTTCTCTCCGGGGAAGGGATTTCGCGTTCGCACGCCAAGATCGCGATTCGCCCCGGCGGCCTTCTCCTGACCGATTTCAACAGCCACAACGGAACCTACGTCAACGGCAACCGGATCAGCGAGCCGGTGTCCCTCTCCTCGGGCGATCGCATTCGCATCGGCGACAACCTCCTCCTCATGAACACGGCCGAGCCGAGCCCCGTGACCTACACCGGAGAAGAACTCCACCGTGGCCCGGGGACCGTCCTCCTGAGCGCCGACGATTTCATGAGATCGGCGCACGGCGAGACGACGCCACCATTTCCACCGGCCGTCGCGCTGCTGCTCGAGGCCGAACGGAAGATCACCTGCTGCCGTCCTCTCACCGAGATCCTCGAAAACCTGATGGACCTCGCACGTCGAGTCGCCTCGTACGAGCGCGGTCTCGTTCTGCAGTTCCGGGGCGATCAAATACTGCGTGAGGTCGTGCGCCTTCCCACGACGGAGTCGAAGCAGAACTTCACCGTCTGCCGCGCCAGCATCCACGACCAGCAGATCCGCTCCATCATGTGCGCCCCATTCATCAACGAAGGAGAGGTCGTCGGGCTGATCTACCTCGATAACCGGCAGCAGGCAGGCATGTTCAGCCTCGAGGATCTCCGCGTTCTTGTATTCGTTGCCAACATCGCTGCGGTGAAAATTGAGAACGCGAACCTGTTCGCCGACGCGGTCGAGCGCCGTCGCAGGGATCACGAGTTCACCGAGGCCGCCTCAATCCAGACAAGATTTCTTCCGGGCCGGGCCGCCGGGGATCCCCGGGTACCGGCTGGACGCGGCCACCTATCCTTGTCACGAGGTGGGAGGTGATTTCAGCGATTACATCGAGCTTCCCGGCGGCCGTGTCGGCGTCGCCGTCGGCGACGTGGCCGGGAAAGGACTGTCCGCGGCGCTGCTCATGAGCAACGTCCTCGCCTGCCTGCGCTGCTGCACCGAGCTCGACCCGCCGGCCCATATCCTGATCGAGCAACTGAACAGGCAGGCCTGCCGCTGGTTTCCGCTCGATCGCTTCGTAACGTTCTTCTACGGCATCCTCGATCCAGGGCGCCACACGTTGACCTGGGTGAACGCGAGGCACTGCTCACCCTATGTCGTGCGGGATGGTGGGCGCGCTATCCGACTCGCGCCAGGGGGCTTCCCGCTCGGCATCGATGCGAAATTCATCTACCGCTCCTCGGTCCTGCCGCTGGAAGCCGGGGATGCCCTCGTCTGCTTCAGCGATGGGGTCACCGAGGCGCGCAACGACGACGAAGAGGAATTCGGCGAAGAGCGCCTGGAGGTTGCGCTCTGCGGCCGGAACAGAGTGACGCCGCGCGACTTCATGGACGGAATCGTCGGCGCGATCGAAGCACACTGTGGCTCACGGCGCCACGAGGACGACCTGACCATGCTGGTACTGCACCGGACCGCAGGTGCCGCGGACGTTGCCTGAAGCAACACTCGAAGCAGGGAGGAGAGACCAATGAAGATCAAAGTCAGGGAAGCCGGGAAGGTCCGTATCGTGGATCTCCGGGGAGAACTCAAGCTGGGCAACAGGCTTCAGGAGGAGGTCAAGGATCTGCTGGCGGGCGGACACTCCCGCATCGTCATCAACCTGAAGCACGTGCCGTGGATCGACACCTCGGGCATCACCGCGCTGGTCGCCTCGAAGAAGCGGGCCCTCGACAAGGGCAGCGACGTCGTCCTGCTGAGCCCCGCCGGCAAGACAGCCAGGATCCTGATGTCGAGCCTGATTCAGATGTATATCAAGGTCTACGACAACGAGCCGGAGGCGGTTGGGTCGATCAGGGCCGCGGCATGACATGACGCTTCATTGTCTGTAGATGATTTCGACGTCCTCGAGGCGGGATTCCGTGCCGTTGCCGCCGCGGATGACCAGATCGAAGGTGATCACGGTCGGTCCGTTGAAGTCGATTCGGCACTCCGGCGGCTCCCCGGCGGTCACCAGTGAAGCGAAGAACGCCGGCCGTGTGTACTTCGGAATCCACTCGTACCTGAGGGGCGGCTCCAGCCACCTGATGACGCGGGCGAGGTAATGGCGCTGCTCGGCGCTCATCTGCTCGCTCGATATCTTCAGCGTCGTATCGCTCTCTTGCGCCAGGACCTGCGCTCTACGCGGCCGCTCCCCGGCCGGCGCATCCTCCACCGGTGGAACCTGCCGTTGGACAATACTCGTCGCGACCGGGGGCGCGGTAACCGCCTCGACCGGCGGCTCATCCCGTACTATCTCACCCCGACTCTGCACGTTGATTGGCGGCGCACTCCCTGCGACTTTGCCACCCTGAGCGAGCAGAGGTGTGTTAATCGCGGCCGGTCCTGGTGGGGACGGCTGCCGATCCGGAGGCGCAGCCGGGGCACTGTTCCGGGCGACCTCCACCACTTCCTCTCGAACGTCGCCCGGCGGCTCTCTTTCGCCGCCTGCTGCGGCGGTCGGCCTCGCCGTTTCGCTCCCCGGCGAGCTCTCGCTCTGCGCCGGGCTCTCCTCTGCATCCGCCTCCTGAACAGCGGGGTCCGGCGCCGCCACACCCGCCGTCACGATCTCAGGACCTGCAACAGGTGATTCAGGAGGGGACGATGCGACGGACGGTTGAGCGGGCGCGCCCCGCAGCCACCAGCCCGCCATCATAAGGCAGAATCCGAACACGACCGCCCCGGCAACCGTCACCCATGACGGTCGAAACGGCACCGGCCCTGTACCTGCCGCACTCTGCCGGCCCGCGGTCGAGCGACGGCCGGATCTACCGGCGTCACGCGATGCTCCGGGTCGCTCGATCGGTCGCTGATGCCCGACCGGACGCACAACGGCCCCCTGCTGCGTGGCGGACGGCTCAATGGGTGCGGGATGCCCTGATGGACCAGCGTCATGAGGCGCGACGGGCTGCTCAACCGGCACCGGTTGCGCTGCGGCCGACTGCACCGGCACCGGCTGCGTCGAGTCGAACCCGATCTTCAACTTCTTCGGGCCGGCATCCTCGACGCTCTCCTGCCCGGTTGCCCGAGGCGCGGCGTCAGGGGCGACCCTTTCCCGATGCGATCCAGGGGACGGGGCGGGAGGGTCCGCAGTGACCTGATGCGCCAGGGGAATGACAGCCGTTGGCTGATCTGTGACGGCCCGCCGAACTTTCGCCTGCTGCACAGCGTGACGCTCGACCTTCACCTGAGGCGTTCCGGGAAGCACGACGGTCGTGCGAGGCTCCGGCCTGGCAGGCATCATCTTTGCAGTTGAAGGTTCCGCCAGCGGCCCGACCCAGTTCAGGATGATCAGGCGGCTCCCGCTCTCGTCCGGGAATTTGCTCGCGTAGCAGGCGAGCTGAGCGCGATACGTCGCGCCGGAGAGAATCCTGTACAGCTCATTTTCCGGACCGCCCCGGCCACCCAAGGATGCCATGAGCCGCAGCTCATCCAGCCCGACCAGGAACTCGTTCAGCCATTTCGATCGCTTCCAGTCCCGGGTGACGATCGGTCTCGCGCCCTCGAGCCGATCCCGCCCCTCTCCGTCGCGCGCGACATACCGAACGCGGTATTCGCCCCCTTCGTCCAGCGTCACGATCGGCTCCGCCAGCACATCACCGAACGCCTGGCGCAGAGGATACTTGTAGTACATGAAGAGCATCGTTCCGTCGTTCAACCCGATCGGGCTGATGACCCGCTCTTCGTTCACAGGATACCTATCCTCTCACCCGCTGCCGGAATCCGCTTTCCATCTGGAACCGATCTCCGCAAGTCATGGAAACCCCTGAATATACAGATTCTCGTCTTATAGCACAGGGGCGCTGGGCGCAACAAGGAGGCCGAAGTGACGCACTGATTGGGGATTTCTCCGGAGGGCGGGCCAGCCGGAAACGCACCCGCCGGTGCTTCGTGAGGCCACCAGCGGCAACGAGGCAGGCGAGGTCATGAGGTTCCTTCCGGGTCGTCGCGGCGTCTACGGTCAATCTGTTGTTTCACCCGATTCTGAACTTCCGGCCCAAATAGCCGGCCCAGCAGCGCCAGGAAGTTCAGATCGATTGTGGGCGCATGACCCACAACATGGTCCATCTCCTCACTGTACCGAGCGATGAGAGTGTTGAGATCCAGACCCCTGCTCCTCTTGATCTCCTCGGCCGTCTGCAGATCCGGTTCCTGGCCGCGCACTGTCTTCATCAGGACAAGGTCATGTTTTTCCGGGACTTCGATCTTTAATTTGGTGAGACCCGGCATATCAACCGCCTGAAGTCGGTCCTCAAATTGGTACGGGGCATCGTAGACCGCCGCACATTCGATCGGAATCCACAGCCCTGTCACGACCCGTGCCGCCTCGAACGCTGAGAGGATGTGACGGAATTCCGCGTCTATAGTGTCGATATCCTCAGTCACTCCCTGAACCCCATAGGCGAGAAGTGCTGCCGATCCACCAATGATGCATAGGGTGAATGGATCAGACAGCCGATCGTCGACAGCCACAAGAAACCGCTTTAAGTCGTCAGCTTCGAATTGACGCATCCGCAGCGAACTTCCTGAAGGTCGATGCAAAGGTATCCAGAGTCATGTTCATTCTGAACTGCCATCGTCTGGCGACGTCCGGTGTGCGCTGCGTTGACAGCTGACGCGAGTACGCATCGCGATCGCTCGAGAAAAAGTCCCTTTCGACCTTGACCCGCCGATCGCGAAGAGCCTGCGCGCGACGGACAAGAGATTGATCTCCTGCCAGCGTCCCGGTCAGCTCGAGAAAGAAGCCAAGCGCATGTTTCTCGCCCTGGCGACGCGCCTCCAGGCGAAGCCGTCGATCATCCAGGCTCCGTCGGTTTTTCCAGACACAGACGGGAATGCTTCGGGCAACGGAAGCATCCACGTGGGCCAGCTTCGCACCTTGAGCAAGGACACTCTCGAACGGGGGGAGGTCGCCGATCGTATCGCTTCTTGCCGCAACAGGCGCCCCCCATGCCTTGAGCCACGAGCGCAGTTGTTGACTCTGCTGCAGAGCCGCATCAGGCGTGCCGTGAGACGGGCCCTGTTCGGCTCTCAGAAGAGAGCGCAAATCCCTGGCCCTGGGGTGGCTCCGCACCGCCTCGAAGAGAGTGGCGTTTCCCACCCTGGTGCACCTGGCCAATCCCGCGCGCTTCATCGCATTCAGCTCCCTGTGAGCACTTCCAAAACTCATTCCGGCTAATTGCGCCAGCTCCGAGACGGAGCCGTGCTCTCCCTGAGCCCAGAGCAGCTTCAGCAGGCCCTGCCTGGCCCTGGATGGAATGAGGTAATCAAGCATTAAAGTAATAATAATATCTTAATTAGTAATAGTCAATAATAATTAAATCACTGCATTTCAACAGTTTGCGTAGATATTTGGGATGTGGAAATTGTGCGTGTGGTGGGACGGGCGCTTGACCGGACCAGCGGCCCCACCCTGAGAGAGGGCCTGCGACGCAAGGAAGAGTGAGCCGGCCGCCCGTGCCCTACGGCGCGTCGTTCAGCGACCAGTCGTACGTGCGGTAGCGCAGCTTGACCTTATCCCCGGCATCGCCCACCGCGTCGGCCACCTCGGAAGGGGCGTGCGCCACGAGGAAGGCGGGGACGCCGCCGGCGGAGTCGAAGTCACCGGAGTACCAGTCGAAGATCTTCGAGATGGTCACCTCGAGAGTGGAGCCGCCGAAAAACGATGAGGCGTGTTTCGCCTCGACGGCACCCGGGGATGTCAGGAACGCCCGGGTCACCTGATCGAGCTGCGCGTCGAGGGTCGCCCCACGAAACGGCTGCCGGGCGATCGGCGGGCAGGAGCGGGAAGCGCAGTTGACGGCGAAGTGGACTCGCGGGTCACCCGATTCCTCCCGCAGCCGCGTCTCGAGCGTCGTCAGGGAAATGTTCTCCCCGTCGAAGTCGAGCACCTTGCGCTTGAAGATCTCATATGGATGGATCCCCTTGCTGAGCTTCTTGATCGAGCCCTCGGGGTTGCCCTCGATGACAATCTCCAGCACCCTGGCGTTGTAGAGATTGATGTAGAGGGCGTACCGCTCCGGGGGCTGCAGATCCTGAGGTCTGACCCGGCTGAACCGCGCCACTTCCCCCTTCAATGCTTCCACGTCGGCCGCGTTCGAGCGCCACGCGTCGTAGCGGACCCCTTCGGCCTGCACGTAACGCGCCAGCAGATCGCCATAGATGGGGTGGTCCGGCTCGGCGGCCAGACCCGCGGAATGGGTGCCGAGCGAGATGGCGATCGGGATCCAGATCATGCGGAGTCCGCCGATCGAGAGCACATCGATCTCCTTCATCATTATTATACGGCATCCCCCCGAGCCGCGGTGGCGGCCGCCACGCCGGCGCCAGCGCCGGCCTGGACCGCGGTGGCGCGGCGGGCTTCGATGCCCCCATGAACCCCGGCGCGATAGCCGGCGGCGTTCACCTCACACATCGGCATCATCCGTCCGTCGACCGGGAGGCGGAACACGCATGCCGCCAGCCGCTCCTGCCCGAGCGGCGTGCGGATCTCCTCGCCCGACATGAAATGATGCGAGGCGATCGTCATCGCGCCGGCCCGGAGCCGTCCCCGCATCGCCTCCAACGCCAGTCCGGCCAGGCTTATTCCAAACTCCGACGCGCGCGCGGCCAGCCAGCGCCGTCCCGGCCCTGCGATCCAAGGGAAGCAGGCCATCAGCGCCCCGGCGGTGCGGCAGAGCCGTTCCGTCAGCGTATCGTCACGGAAGGTGAGCCCTCCCAATCCGCGTGCGTAGAACTCCTCCATCGCTGTCTGGTCCTCCGGATGCCCCGGCCGCAGAAGCGGGACGACGGACGGCCGCTGCCCCGCCCGCTCCAGAACAACGAGCGACTCGAAGCGGGTGCACTCCGGGTGGCCGAACAGAACGGCGGGCGATCCACTCCGCCGGAACCCGTACGGGGCGAGGGCCCGGCCGATGCGCTCCCACAGCTCGTCGGACCGCACGCCACGCAGCTCCGCCCGCGTCCGGCCGACCTGCGCCAGCGGCTGCAGGGAGACGATGCCGAACACGTCCCGGTTGCGCACGCACCAGTCGATGACGGCGGGGACACCGTCCAGATTGTCACGGGTCACGGTGAGCGTGTGGGCGGCGCGCAACGACCGTCCCGTCCGGCGGCGCACCTCGCGGATCATCGCCGCGAACTCGGCGCGCAGCGGCATCAGCCCCGCCTCGTCCCTCACCCCCTTGTACCCGAGGCGACCCCGCTGCGTCGTGTCGACGTGGATGCCGACCTCCGTCAGCCCGGCGTCGACGACCAGCCTCTCCAGCAGTTCCGGGTCGCGCCGGAAGCCGTCCCCGTGCGTCATCAGCATCGGGATGAGGCCGATCCCCCGCGCGTGTTGCAGGATGCGCACGAGGTCGGCGCGCGCCCGCAGCGTCACCTCGCCGTCGGTGATCTGCAGGTTCCCTCCTGGACCAAGGTGGGCCCGCAGCCTGTCGAGCTGCTCGAGCACCTCGGCGACGGCGAGCGGCCGCAGACCGTTCGCCTCCGCTCCGAGATAACAGCCACTGCAGTGGAAATCGCAGCGCGGCTGCACGCCGATCGTCGCGCCGCACCCGGTCACGTGCCGGCCGTACCACTGCCTCGCGACCCGCCAGCGCGCATCGAGCCCCTCCCACCGCCGCCGCAGCAGTTCCCTCTTCTCGGCCGGGACCGGGTGGCGCAAGAGTCGAAGAGTGTCGATCAAATCGCACCCTGCCGGTCTGTTCCCATTGAACACGGTCTAATCTGATGCATGGGCGTCTAGATTACACGGAGGGAGCGCGTTCGACCATGCGGGGCGGTCCAGATTCCCATCCAGGCCTCGGCGGCGGCGGATCCCGGCGTAGGTGTCGTACATCCAGAATTCGATAAGGAATGTCCTTACGGGGTGAAAGAAAATGTCAATCTGTGCGTCTTATTACTAATTAGTCTGTAGTATAGTCTACACATTTCTCGCTAATTGTGATACAAAG
>CBDUYA010000140.1:0-8090 GCA_965371335.1 uncultured bacterium
CCGGTCCTCCCGGCCTGATCAACCGGCTCCACCAACACGGTCGTCGGGCATTTTCAATTTCGCTTCCACTTGCGCCTCAAGTTCACCGGGGGCGCGATTCCCGGGGCGATCGCGATACCGTCGGGATGGGCGCCGGTATCGAGCGCAGCCGTCACACGCATGGCGGACATCGACACGACGCTCACGGTATTCGAGTCGTTGTTGCACACATAAGCCTGGAGGCCGTCCGAAGTAATCACCAGGCCGCCCGGGCTCGAGCCGACCGTGATGGTGGTGCGAACCGAGCGCGATTCCAGATCGATGAACGTCACATCGTTGCTGTCACGGTTGGTGACCAGCGCGAGTGAGCCGTCCGGGGTCACGGCGATACGGATTGGGGTCCGCCCGGTCGCAACCCGGGCCAGAACGCGTTCCCTCCCCGGCTTCATCATGATCACCTCTCCGGCGTGCTGCAGAGCGACCAGGAGAAGCCGGCCATCCGGGGTGAGGGCGATTCCCTCGGGTCCGGAACCGACCTGGATGTGATCCTCGATGCTGAGCCGCTTCGCGTTCAGGACAGTGAGGCTGCCCGTGGTGCGGTTTGCCACGTAGGCCTTATTTCCCCGGGGAGGCATGGCGATCATGTGCATCCCCTCCTCGGTACTGGTGATCGCGCGGACCAGTACGTCGCGCTTCGTCTCGAAGAGATAGAAGCGCCGGCTGCCCTCGCTGGTGACCAGCAGGAGGCGTCCGTCGCGGGTGATCCCCAGGCCGTGCGGGAACTCGATGCGCTCCGGAGTGATCGTCCGCAAGACGGACCATTCCTGCAAATCGACCACGGTGATGCTTCGATCGCCGACATTCGAGACATAGGCTTTGGCGCCGTCCGGGGTCACGGCCACCTCATGCGGTTCATCGCCCACCGCGATGGTGGTGGCCAGCCGGTGCGACGGCAGATCGAACACCATCATGGAATCATCGTGCTTGTTCAGCACCAGCAGGTGTGGCGGCGCTCCCGGTTCGCCGGCACCCACCGGGCCCCACGCGCTCACTGCAAGACAGATGCTGAGGCACAGGCCGCTCAGGGCGTGGGACATGGGTCCAGTCGGTGGCATCGCAGTCTCTCCTTGAAGACTCATCTGGCGAAGCGGAGGAATGCTATCAGACGGAGCCCGTGGGCGTCATCCGTCGATCAGCCCGGCGTCGACGATGGTGATACGACGATGAGGAAAGGAGCCCCGAGGTCAGACCGAACGGCCGATTGCCGGCGCGATGATACGCAGCTGCGCCATGAGTTCGGCGAACTGCTCCGGATAGAGCGACTGCGGCCCGTCCGAGAGAGCCGCATCCGGCTGATGATGGACTTCGACCATGATGCCGTCGGCGCCGGCGGCGACCGCGGCGCGGGCCATCGGGATCACCTTGTCCCGCAGACCGGTTCCATGGCTGGGATCAGCGAGGATCGGCAGATGACTCAGCTTCTTGATGATCGGAATCGCCGAGATATCCATCGTGTTCCGGGTGTAGTTCTCGAAGGTGCGGATTCCTCTCTCGCACAGAATCACCTGATGGTTGCCGCCCGCCATGATGTATTCCGCCGACAGCAACCACTCCTGGATAGTCGCCGACAGACCGCGTTTGAGCATGACCGGTTTCGCCTGGCGGCCGAGCTCCTTGAGGAGGCTGAAATTCTGCATGTTACGGGCGCCGACCTGCAGAATGTCGGCGTAGCGACCGACGACCTCGACCAGGCTGCTGTCGATGACCTCCGTGATGACCAGCAGTCCGTGGCGATCCGCCACCTGCCGGAGAATGACAAGCCCCGGCTCTCCCAGGCCCTGAAACGAATAGGGGGAGGTCCGCGGCTTGAAGGCCCCTCCGCGGAGCACCCGGGCCCCGTGACGACGGACTGCGGCGCCGATGGTGTCAAGCTGTGTTTCACTCTCCACGGCGCACGGTCCCGCCATGACCACCACGTCCCTGCCCCCGAAGGTGACATCACCGAGGCGGATAACAGTGTCTTCCGGTCGGAACACTCTGCCGGCGAGCTTGTACGGCTCGGAGATCTTGAGGACCTCGTGGACTCCTGGCAGGATTTCCAACTCGCGCGGGTCGAGGGGAGTGTGGTTGCCGCCGATCACGCCGATGACCCCGATCACGGTGCGTGATGCCCCGGTCGATCGATGCGCATCGTAACCCTTGCGCCTCAGGCGATCGATGACCTTTTCGATCTGCTCTTCGGTGGCGGTGTCGATCATGACAATGACCATGGAGCTCAACCTCTGACGACGGAGCTTCGGGTCGGCTCAGTCGGTTGCATCGTCGGGGAGTGTCGGCTCCCCTTCCGTTCTCATGTGATCCTGTCTCATGTGATCCTGATATCGTCTTCCTAACGATCGGTGAGCTCACGGCACAGCCGCTCGACGCGATCCTCCAGGTCCGGCGCCCGGCCGAACTCCTCGATCAGACGGACCAGCGCGCTCCCGACGACCACCCCGTCGGCATGGCGCGACACCGTGCGCACCTGTTCGGGGCGGCTGATCCCGAACCCCACGACCACCGGTGTTTTCCCGGCGACGCTGCGTACCCGCTTCAGGCTATCCGTCAGATCGGACGGCAGCTCGCGGCGCACGCCGGTAACTCCCGTGCGTGAAATCAGGTAGATGAATCCCCTCGCCTCGCGGGCGATGCGGACCATACGCTCCGCCGAGGAGGTGGGCGACAGGAGATGAATCAGCCCAAGATCCTCGTCCAGCAGGGCCGACTGCAGCTCGGCTGCCTCTTCGACAGGCAGGTCGGTCACCAGAACTCCGCTGACGCCGGCGCCGGCGGCCCGCCGGGCGAATTCCCTCAATCCCATGCGGTGAAGCGGATTGTAATAGGTGAACAGGATGAGGGGCGGAAACTGTGCGCCGGCAAGGCGGGCCGAGAGGTCGAGAACCGATTTGAGCGTGACGCCGGCGCGCAGCGCCCTCTCGGCGGCCCGTTGATTGATCGGGCCATCGGCGATCGGATCGGAGAACGGCACGCCGAGCTCGATCAGATCGGCTCCCCCCCGCTGCAACGCAGCGATGATACCGCGGCTCGTTTCGAGATCGGGATCGCCGGCGGTGACATACGGGATGAAGGCCGCCCGGCCGGCGTCGTGCGCCCGGGTGAATGCCGCCTCGATCGCGCTGAGACCGGTGGCGCGGCTCATTTCCCGCCTCCCGCCTTCTCCAGTGCGGCCACCTGCTCGACGTCCTTGTCCCCGCGGCCGGACAGGTTGATGACGATCACGGTCCCGAGGCTGCCGGAGGCCGCCTCGCGCATCACGTAGGCGACCGCATGGGCCGACTCGAGAGCGGGAATGATCCCCTCCGCCTGCGCCAGGACCCGGAACGCTTCGAGAGCTTCATCGTCGGAGACCTGCGCATAGGTCGCCCGGCCCGTCTCCCTCAGGTGCGCATGTTCCGGGCCGATCGCCGCGTAATCGAGGCCGGCCGAGACGCTGTGAGTCGGGCGAATATTGCCGTCGTCATCCTGGAGGATAAAGGTCCGCGTACCCTGCAGGACGCCGACGCTGCCGCCGGCGAAACGGGCGGCATGCTCGCCGGCTCCGGGCCCCCGGCCACCCGCTTCGATGCCGAACAGGCGCGTCGCGGCATCCTCACGAAATGCGTGGAACAGGCCGATGGCGTTACTCCCACCGCCGACGCAGGCAACGAGCGAATCGGGCAGGCGCTCTTCGGTGGCCAGGATCTGCCGGCGCGCCTCGTCACCGATCACCGACTGAAACTCGCGGACCATCGATGGGTAAGGGTGCGGCCCGAGCACCGAGCCGAGAATGTAGTGCGTGTTGCGGACGTTCGTCACCCAGTCGCGCATTGCTTCGCTGATCGCCTCCTTGAGAGTCCTGCGACCCGCGCGCACGGGGATGACCTCGGCGCCGAGAAGTTTGATCCGGTAAACGTTCAGCGCCTGGCGGCGCATGTCCTCCTCACCCATGTAAATGGTGCACTTCAGGTCGAACAGCGCGGCGACCGCCGCTGTCGCGACCCCGTGCTGCCCGGCGCCGGTCTCCGCCACCACCCGCTGCTTCCCCATGCGCCGCGCGAGGAGCGCCTGTCCAAGAGTGTTGTTGATCTTGTGGGCCCCCGTGTGGTTCAGGTCCTCACGCTTCAAATAGACGCGAAACTCAGGGCCGATAAGTGTGGAGAGGTTTCTGGCCAGGCCGAGCGGAGTCGGCCGTCCGGCATAGACTTTCAGGTAGTGTTGTAATTCGCCGCGGAAGGCTGGATCGGTTCGAGCGGCCTCCCAGCTCTCCTCCAGATCGCGCAGCGGGGTCATGAGCGTCTCGGGGACGAACTGGCCCCCGTACTCTCCGAACCTTCCAGGAGCGCCCGGCCCGCTCAAGGCGTCCTCCCCCCAGCGGCTCCGCCAGCGGCCACCTGCTGCACGAACCGGGCGAGACGGTCGGCGTCCTTGCGCCCCGGCGAGGACTCGACGCCGCTGTTCACGTCGACCGCATACGGGCGGACGGCCCGGATCGCCTCGGCGACGTTCTCGGGGGTCAGGCCTCCCGCGAGAATGACGCGGCGGAGCGATGCGGCACGTCCTGCCAGGTCCCAGTCGGCGAGGCGACCGGTGCCGCCCCGCAGGCCGGGTTGAAAAGCGTCGAGCAGAGAGGTTTCCGAGTCGTACCGCTGCAGCTCTTCCAGGCGGAAGCCGCGCCCCGGGCGATGCACCTTGTACCAGGGAAGGGGTGCGTCGGCGCACTCGCCCGGCTCTTCCTCGCCATGAAACTGAATACAGTGAATCCTGGCGGTCCGTGCCTTGTCGCGCAGCGAGTCGCGGGCCTCGTTCGCGAACACGCCGACCCGGAGGACGAACGGGGGGAGTTGCGCGGCGATCGATCGCGCCGCCTGCGGCTCGATCATGCGCGGGCTCTCACGGACGAAATTGAACCCGATGGCATCGACGCCCTGCTCAACGGCCTGTCGCGCATCGTCCAGTCTGGTCACACCGCAGAGCTTGATCCGGATCATCACTTCTCCGCCGTGTTCTTCCCGGTCAGCGCGCGCAACGCCGCCCCCGGATCGGACGCCTTCATCAGGGTTTCACCGATCAGGACCGCATGGTAACCGGCCGCGCTCAGCCGGGCGATATCGTTCGGCGTTTCGATGCCGCTCTCGCTGACCCGCGCGATCTCCCGGGGCAGGCTGTCAGCGAGCGCCAGAGAATTCTCCAGCGAGACCTTCATGGTCGAGAGATCCCGGTTGTTGACCCCGATCACCGCCGCCCCGCATTCCACCGCCTTTTCGAGATCCTCGACATTGTGGATCTCGACCAGGGCCTCCATGTGCAGCGAGCGGGTGACGCCGATCAGGGTTCGTAACGTCTTCCTCTCCAGAATCCGGGCGATGAGCAGGAGCGAATCGGCGCCGAGCGCCCGGCTCCGGTAGATTTGGTATTCGTCGAATATGAAATCCTTGCGCAGGAGAGGAACGCTGACTGTGTCCCGGACCGCCTTGAGGTGCTCGGGTGCGCCGAGGAAGAACTTGGCGTCGGTGAGGACGGAAATCGCGGCAGCGCCGGCGGCCTCGTAGGAGCTGGCAACGGCTTGCGGGTCGGCCTTCTCGCGGATGCTGCCGCGGGAGGGGGATGCCCGCTTGATCTCGGCGATGACATTGACCGAACCGGGGCGCTGGACTGCGGCGGCGAAATCCCGCGGAGGTGACGCGGCGCTCGCCATTTCGATGGCCCGTCGTATCGGCAGCCGGCTCTTCTCGTGTTCCAGCTCGGCACGTTTGACCTTGAGAATGCGCTCCAGAACATCCATGCTCACGATCTCCTCCCGGCAGCCGGGGCAATGGCTCGCAGGCGATCGACGACCGCCCGGGCCGCCCCGGAATCAATGGCCTTGGCGGCCACCTCAACCCCCTGGTGCAAATTCTTCACGCGGCCCGCCACCATGAGCGCCGCCGCTGCATTGAACAGCACGATGTCCCGTCGCGGCCCGGACTCCCCGTCCAGCAAAGCGACCGTCATCGACACGTTGGTTTCCCTGTCACCACCCGCAATCTCGCCCAGGGGAGCCCGCCGCAGTCCGGCGTCCTCAGGGCTGAGGGTCAGGATGCGAACTTCGCCATCGCGAAGCTCCGCGACGGTCGTTTCGGCGTGCAGCGCCATCTCATCCAGCCCGCCCCCGTGCACCACCATCGCCCTCTCCGAGCCGAGCTCCCGCAGGACCAGAGCCACTCTTTCGACCCATCCCGCGTCATAAACACCGAGGAGCTGTCGCTTCGCGCCGGCCGGGTTGGTGAGCGGGCCGAGGAGGTTGAAGATGGTGCGCACCCCCAGCTCCCGGCGAACCGCCGACGCGCGTCCGACCAGCGGATGCAGGGTCGGCGCGAAGAGAAAGCCGAGGCTCGCCTCGCGGAGCCCTCTCTCCGCGTCCTCCGGCGGACCGTCGATCCTTATCCCGAGCCCTTCGAGGAGATCGGCGCTGCCGCAGCGGCTGCTCACCGAGCGATTGCCATGCTTGGCGACGGGGACGCCCGCTGCTGCGACGACGAACGCCACCACCGTGCTCACGTTGAACGTGCCGGCCCCATCGCCGCCGGTGCCGCAGGTGTCGAGAACGAAGCTGTGGTTGGCGCGAATCCGCCGGGCCCGTTGTCTCATCACACGGGCAAACGATGCCACTTCCGTCACCGTCTCGCCTCTCATTCGCAGAGCGACCAGAAACGCGGCGAGCAATGAGGACGCCGCCCGCCCTTCCATGATGGCCTCGAACGCGCACCGCGCTTCGTTTGCGGTGAGCTCCCTGTGCTGAAGGACCCGCTCGAGAGCGTGATGCAGCGCACCGTCGGCGCCCTGCCGGAAAGAGGACGTCATCTGCCGGCTCCTGAGAGGAAGTTCTTCAGAAGTGACTTGCCATCGGGTGTCAGAATCGATTCGGGATGGAACTGCACTCCCTCGGTCCGGTGTGAGCGGTGGCGCAGGCCCATGATCACGCTCCCGTCCGCCCGCGCCGACACTTCCAGCACGTCCGGAAGGGAGACCGGATCGACCACCAGGGAGTGGTAACGGGTTGCTTCGAAGAGCTGCGGGAGCCCGGTGAAGAGGGTCCGCCCGTCGTGCTCGATGGCGCTGGTCTTGCCGTGCATGAGGCTCGGAGCGCGGACGATACTGCCACCGAACGCCTGCGCGATCGACTGGTGCCCGAGACAGACACCGAGCAGAGGGAGCTGTCCCGAGAACCGCCGCACGACCTCAAGACTGATTCCCGCTTCGTCAGGAGTCTTTGGTCCGGGAGAAAGGACGATGCCATCCGGCCGCCGCGAGGCGATGCCGTCGCACGAGATGCGATCGTTACGGTGAACCTCGATGCGCTCACCCAGCTCCTCGAGGTATTGCACCAGGTTGTAAGTGAACGAATCGTAATTGTCGATGATCAGGATCATGACGCGGACTCCGCGAGCTCGATCGCTTCGATCAGAGCACCCGCCTTGCTGAGGCATTCACGGTACTCGCGCTGGGGCACCGAATCGGCGACGATCCCGGCCCCGGCCTGCACGTGGGCCACCCCATCCTTCATGACGACGGTGCGAATCGTGATGCACGAATCGAGGTTGCCGGAGAAATCGACATAGCCGACGGCTCCTGCATACGGTCCCCGGCGGCAGGTTTCGAGCTCGTCGATGATCTCCATGGCCCGCACCTTCGGGGCGCCGGATACGGTACCGGCCGGGAAGCAGGCAATCAGGGCGTCGAAGGCATCGCGTCCCGGTCTCAGGACTCCGGTGACCTCCGATACGAGGTGCATGACGTGAGAGTAGCGCTCGACGTCCATGAAGCGCGTCACCGCGATCGAGCCGGCGCGCCCGACCCGCCCCAGATCGTTGCGGCCGAGATCGACGAGCATCACGTGCTCGGCGCGCTCCTTCGGGTCGGCGAGCAGCGCCACCGCCATCCTCCCGTCCTCGCGTTCATCGCGCCCCCGCGGCCGGGTGCCGGCAATCGGTCGGGTCCGGGTCTTCCTTCCTTCGACCCTGACCAGCATCTCGGGCGAGGCGCCGGCGAGGGTCACGTCGTCGAAATCGAGGAAGTACATGTAGGGAGAGGGA
>CBDUYA010000141.1:0-8046 GCA_965371335.1 uncultured bacterium
TCACTCCCGACCAGCAGGATGAAGGTCTGGTCGGTACCTCCCATCTCGACGTCGACCTGCAGTTCCACCGAGTCGTACGCCTGCGCCAGGGGATAGAGAAACTCGTGCAGGCCGATCGGCTGGCCATTCTTGTAGCGGCGTGAGAAATCGTCGCGCTCCAGCATGCGCGCCACGGTGTAGTGCGAGGCGAGCCTGATGAAGCCATCGGAGCCGAGCCGACCCAGCCACTTGCTGTTGAACACGATGACCGTTTTCTTCGGGTGCAGGATCTTGAAGACCTGCTTGCGGTAGGTGTCTGCATTCTGCCGCACCTGCTGCCGGGTCAAGGGCGGCCGGGTTTTCGATTGGCCGGTCGGATCGCCGATCATCCCGGTAAAGTCGCCGATCAGAAACACCACCCGATGCCCCATGTCCTGAAAATGCTTCATCTTGCGGATGATGACCGTGTGGCCGAGATGAAGATCGGGCGCCGATGGATCGAATCCGACCTTGATCGTCAGGGGGTGTCCGCTGGCATGCGAACGCTCCAGCTTGGCGAGCAGTTCCTCCTCGCGGATGAGGTCGACCACCCCCTTGCGGACATAGTCGAACTGCTCCTGCGGCGGGAGGAACGTCTGCCGGCGAACCCGACGGGCCGATCGACTACTGCGCGGCTTCCTGGCCGGCCCGCTTCCGCGGGCCTTCTTCGTCTTCTTCGGCATGCGCTCCCCGCTGGGTGAGCGCTCATGCTACCCGCCGGCCGGCACCCTGTCCAGAGCCGCTATCGCATGCCGGCCGCTCACATCAACCCCCGCTCCTTCAGGCTGACGTAGCCGCGCCGGCTGACGATCAGGTGGTCGTAGAGGTTGATCCCCATCAGCTCGCCGGCACGCGACATGGCGCGCGTGAACGCCACGTCGTCCTGACTCGGGTCGAGGCTGCCGCTTGGATGGTTGTGCACCAGAATGAAGGCAAGCGCCGAGTGCACCACGGCCGGCTGCAGAACTTCCCGCGGGTGGGTGCGGGTGGTGTTGAGGCTGCCGATGGAAACCGTTTCGCGCCGCAGCAGGCGGTTCTGGCTATCAAGGTAGAGCGCGACGAGGTGCTCCTTGCGGGCGACCCGCAGATCGCGCACCAGCGCGTACGCCTCGGCGGGCGATCCGACGTGCGGCTCGTCGGCCGCCGGAAGCAGCAGACGTCGCCCCAGCTCGAAGGCGGCCACCAGCCTGCACGCTTTGGCGTCCCCGATGCCGGGCTGCGCCACCCACTCCTGGCGGCTGAACCCCGCCAGGCGAGCGGCCCCATGGCGCGCCACCAGATCCCGGGACAGCTTCAGAACGTTTTTCGACCGCGTGCCGCTGCCGAGGAGAATGGCGAGCAATTCGCCGTTGCCCATGGCGCGGGCGCCGAACCGCGCCAGCTTTTCGCGTGGCCGCAGCACGCTGGACGGCAGCGACCGCACACGCCGATCGCTGACGTCAGAATCGGACAGGGGCGACGGGTCGACGGGATACGTGGTCACGGACAGGCAACCAGCAAGCCGCGTGCCGCGTTCAGCGGCGCGGCGGAGTCCTCCCTGCCGGCTTCCGCCGGGCCGACGCCGTCCGCGCGCGAACCATGAGCGTCCGCCTCAGCGACACTCCCGTTCGTCCGTACCGATGACCCGGCGGCCCTTTATCTGAAGCCGGCCGGCGAAGAACAAAGCGATGGCCCGGCTGTAGGTGCGGTGCTCCTGCTCGAGAATCCGCGCGGCGAGGGATTCCGCGGTATCGTCGTCGCGCACCGGCACCACCTCCTGCAGGATGATCGGTCCCGTGTCCATGGTCACATCAACGAAATGGACCGTACAGCCGGTGACCCTGGCGCCATGCTCGAGGGCATCGCGCTGGGCCGTCACCCCCGGGAAGGCGGGCAGCAGCGACGGGTGGATGTTCAGAATGCGGTGGTGGAACCGATCGATGAACCAGGGAGAAAGAAGCCTCATGTACCCGGCGAGACAGACGAGCTGCACGCTGCGCGCTTCGAGCGCCTCAGCCATACGGCGATCATGGGCTTCACGGCTCAAGCTTTCCCGGTGGTCGAGAATCAGCGTCTCGACGCCCCGCACGCTCGCGGCCTGGGCTCCGGCGGCCCCCGGCCGGTTGCAGATGACCAGTGCCACCCGGGCATCGAGATTATCGGCGGCGATCTGATCAAGAATCGCCATCAGGTTCGATCCCCTTCCGGAGATCAGCACGCCGATCCGGTGCGGCGACGGCTTCGCTTCCCTGCCTTTCCGCCGCGCGGTCATGGTCCCGGCCTCATAGGAGCCGGCGGAAGAAAAAGAACCCCGCTGTGACGAGACAGGAGAGGGCCACCAGAGCGAAGTAGATGATCGCGCGCCGCCAGTTTCGGGACGCCGCCTGGTTGATGCTCAGCACCAGCAGGACGACCGCGGCCACGGCGAACAGAGCCGCCATGATCGCCAGAAACGTCGGGTAGATTGCCATGGGCCGCCGTTCACCCCCGGTAGATCACCTTGCGGTTGCCCTGCACGATCTCGCCGATCCGGTACGCCGGCTCGCACACGCTCTTCAGATGCGCCAGCACTTCCCTCTCATGGTGCGCCGGGACCACCAGCACCATGCCGATGCCCATGTTGAAGGTACGCAGCATTTCCTCCCCGGTGATCCGCCCCTCGCGCTGCAGGTAGGTGAAGATCGGCAGAATCGGCCAGCTCCCCAGATCGATGCGCGCCGCAACTCCTTTCGGGAGGATCCGCGGAATGTTGTCGGTCAGGCCGCCGCCGGTAATGTGCGCCATGCCGAAAATGGCATCACTCGGCAACAGCCCCCGCAGTTGCGGCAGGTAGGATCGATGGACCGCGAGCAGCTCCTCCTCGATGGTCCTTCCCAACTCCGGGATCCGGGTCTTCGGTTTCAATCGTTTGCGATCGAAAAAGAGGCGCCTGGCGAGCGAGTACCCGTTGGTATGCAGGCCCGACGAGGGGAGACCGAGAAGCAGATCGCCTGCGGCGATGCGGGATCCGTCGATCAGGTGGTCCTTCTCGACCGCCCCGACGATGAACCCGGCAAGATCATATTCCCCTTTGCGGTACAGATCGGGCATCTCAGCGGTCTCGCCGCCGAGCAGCGCGCACCCCGCCTCGCGGCACGCGTGCACGAGCCCTTTGGCCAGCTCGATCAGGACCCGGGGCTCTATCCTCCCCATGGCGATGTAGTCGAGGAAAAACAGCGGCTGAGCGCCCTGCACGAGAATGTCGTTGACGCAATGGTTGACCAGATCCCGGCCGACGGTGCCGTGATTGCCGGTCCGCTGGGCGACTTTGATCTTGGTGCCAACGCCGTCGGCGCTGCTCACCAGCACCGGCCGTTTCCAGGGACCGCCGGCAGCGAGATCGAACAGTCCGCCGAAGGCGCCGATTTCGCCGAGGACGCCGGCACGGTGCGTGCCCCGAGCGAGCCCCTTGAGGCTCCTGATGGCCTGCATCTTCGCGTCGATGTCGACCCCCGACGCCTTGTAGGTCATGCGGGAAGCCGGCGCCTTGCGCCGCCGCTTCGGCCTCCTGGGTTCCTTCGCCTGCTGCGAACTCTTCGTCTTGGTGGTCTTCGCCAACGACGAGCCTCTTCCGTGGGCCTGCGCAAGTTATGGTGAGAGCGACATTTAGGAGCGTGGGATTATATCGCACGGGAGCCGTGGCCTGTCAACGGCCCCGCCGAAAACCCCGTTGCCCGTATCCCATGGGGAGGCCGGCGGCGGCTCGCGGACGAAGCGGCAATATTACCGGCGCCGCGCCGCGCCGTCCGGTCTAAACTGGGCGCCTGCTGGCCCGCTCATGCAACTGTGAAGGAGGAGACTTGTACACCAAGGCCGAGAAGGAACGCGTCAAGCGCATGAAACAGCACAGCGCCTACCTGAGGGCATATGAGGATCTGTCGTTCCTGAACAGCGACGAGGTGCGCCCCGTCCGCCTGCAGCTCGAATTGCTCAAGCCGGAGCTGCTCCTGCAGGAACAGGGGATCACCTCGACGGTCGTCGTGTTCGGCAGCACGCGAACCGAGTCGCGCGCCCAGATCGAACCGCTGGTGAGCACGCTGGAGACAAAGCTGGCCGCCCGACCCAACGACCGCGGCCTCGCCTCGCGGCTGGCGATCGCGAAGCGGCTGCTGGCCAAGACGCGCTACTATGATGAAGCACGCAAGTTCGCCCGCCTGGTGTCGGAAAACTGCCAGAAGGACGATCGCTGCGACTACGTCATCGTCACGGGGGGCGGCCCCGGGATCATGGAAGCGGCCAACCGGGGCGCGTACGACGCAGGGGCCAAGAGCATCGGGCTGAACATCACGTTGCCGCTCGAGCAGGCCCCGAATCCCTATATCACTCCGGAGCTCTGCTTCCAGTTCCACTACTTCGCCCTGCGCAAGATGCACTTCATGATGCGCGCCAAGGCGATGGTCGCCTTCCCCGGCGGCTACGGCACGATGGATGAGCTGTTCGAGGCGCTCACCCTGGTGCAGACCGGCAAGGTCAAGTCTCTGCCGGTTATCCTGTTCGGCAAGGAGTTCTGGTCCCGCGCCATCGACTTCGAGTTCCTGCGCGACGAGGGGGTCATCGCTCCCGAGGATCTCGATCTGTTCCGCTACGCTGAGACGGCGCAGGAGGCGTGGGAGAAAATCCTCGACTATTACGACAAGCATGGCGGGAGCGGCCTCCCCCCGCGCACGCCCCGCAAGCCTCGGAGAGTCCGCCAATGAGCGACGAGCACCAGAAGAGCGATCACGAGCGGCTGGCGCGCGACAAGAAGGCGCGATGACCGATTCGCGCCGTCCGGCGCCACAGGAAGAGTCGCTCGACCCGCAGGACTGGTCGAAGCTGCGCGCTCTCGGCCACCGCATGGTCGACGAGATGATGACCTATCTGCAGACCGTCGCCGACCGTCCGGTCTGGCAGAAAATGCCGGACGAGGTGCGGCAGGCCTTCGATCGCCCACTGCCGCTCGAGCCGGAGGGTGAGGAGGCCGCCTACCGCGATTTTCGCCATCTCGTTCTCCCCTACCCTCTCGGCAACATTCATCCGCGCTTCTGGGGCTGGGTGAACGGGACCGGCACGCCGCTCGGCGCGCTGGCCGAGATGCTGGCGGCCACCGTCAACCCGAATGTGGCGGGGTTCGACCAGGCCGCCGCGCTGGTGGAACGGCAGGTCATCAACTGGCTGAAGGAGATGCTCGGCTATCCCGCCGGCGCCAGCGGCCTGCTGGTGAGCGGCGGCTCGATGGCAAACGCCCTCGCTCTGGCAGTCGCCCGCAACACCCGGGCCGGATATGACGTGCGGCGCCAAGGTCTGCAGCAGAAGGGCGGCCGGCGCCTCGTCCTCTATGCCTCGCAGCAGACACACAGCTCCGTGCAGAAGGGGGTCGAGCTTCTCGGGCTGGGAAGCGAGGCGCTCTGCCTGCTGCCGGTCGAGGCGGATCTGACCCTCAACATGGCCGCCCTCGAGGCGCGCCTGCGCGACGACCGGCGGCGGGGCCTGCACCCGTTCTGCGTGATCGGCAATGCCGGCACGGTCAATTCGGGAGCGATCGATGATCTGAACCGGCTGGCCGATCTCTGCGCGCGGGAGAACATCTGGTTCCACGTCGACGGCGCGTTTGGTGCGCTGGCAGTGCTGTCGCCGGCGCTACGCCCCATGCTCGCGGGGATGGAGCGCGCCGATTCGCTCGCCTTTGACCTGCACAAGTGGATGTATCTCCCCTACGAAGCGGGGTGCGTCATGGTGCGCCGCCCCGACGATCATCGCAACAGCTTCGCTCTGATACCGGAGTATCTGGCCCGCGTTCCGGGCGGCCCGGCGGCGGCCACCTCGAGCTTCGCCGACTTCGGCATCCAGCTGTCGCGGGGCTTCCGCGCGCTGAAGGTGTGGATGGCCCTGAAGGCGGACGGGGTGCGCAAGTATGGCCGCCTCATCCAGCAGAACGTCGACCAGGCGCAGTACCTGGCCGGGCTGGTGACGACGGCAGCCGATCTCGAGCTGACGGCTCCTGCGCCCCTCAACATCGTCTGCTTCCGCTACACCGTGCCGGGACGGGACGACGAGGCGCTCAACGATCTGAACCGCGCCGTTCTCGTCCACCTGCAGGAGAGCGGCGTGGCGCTTCCCTCCTACACGACGCTCGACGGACGGTTCTGCATCCGGGTCGCGATCACCAACCACCGGACGCGGCGCGCCGATCTCGACCTTCTCATCGCCGAGGTGTCGCGCCTCGGGGCGGCCTTTCGCGCCGGCGCTGAGCAGACACCGGCGACATGATCCACGTCCTCGCCCTTCTGGGGATCGTGATCATTTCCTTTTCGGCGATCCTGGTCCTGCTCGCCGACGTCTCGCCCTCGACGGCGGCCTTCTTCCGCAATGCCTACGCCCTCCCGGCGCTGCTGCTGATCCGCTTTCTGCTGTACGATCGCGATGGGCGGGCCGGTCGCGATCGCTGGCTTGCCTTCGCCGCCGGCATGCTGCTGGCTGTCGACCTCAATTTCTGGCACCGCTCGATCGGACTGCTCGGCGCCGGCCTGGCGACCGTACTGGCGAATATCCAGATCGTTTTCGTCGGCGCCGGCGCCTGGATCATGCACCGCGAGCGGCCGAGCCGCTGGGCATTCGTCGCCGTGCCGTTCGTCTTTCTCGGCGCCGTGCTCATTTCGGGACTGGCTCAACAGGGGGCCTATGGCAGCGATCCCTTCCTCGGCACGATCTACGGCGTCCTGGCCGGACTGATCTACGCCGCGTTCCTTCTCCTGTTCAGGGCGTCCAATCGGAAGCACGCTCCCGCCGCCGGCCCGCTCCTCGACGCCACCGCCGGCGCGACGTTCGGCGCACTCCTGTTCGGCTTGATCGACGGCGGCCTGGCGATCGATTTCGGCTGGAGCGCCCACCTCTGGCTTGTCCTCCTGGCGCTCCTGCCACAGGTTGTCGGCTGGCTGCTGATCACCAACGCGCTCCACCGTCTGCCGGCCCTCGAGACCTCGGTCCTTCTGCTGCTGCAGCCGACCCTCACGGTTCTCTGGGGTGTCCTGCTGTTCACGGAAAACCTGTCGCCATTACAGTGGGGCGGCGCGGCGATCGTCATCGGCGGAGTCGGACTGCTGTCGATCAAGGGCAGCGTCGACACGACGGCACGCTCCGGCCGGCCGCCGGCGACGCTGGAGGGAGGCGGCGCATTGCATGAGGAGGCCTGAGGCGATGAAGATCTACCAGGTCGATGCCTTCACCAATCGGCGGTTTTGCGGCAACCCGGCCGCCGTCTGCCTGCTCGATCAGCCCGCCGACGAAACCTGGATGAGGCAGGTGGCGCGGGAGATGAACCTCTCCGAGACCGCGTTTCTGCACCAGGAAGGGGGCGCCTTCCGCCTGCGCTGGTTCACCCCGACGGTCGAGGTCGACCTCTGCGGGCACGCCACCCTGGCCAGCGCCCACGTCCTGTGGGAGACCGCGATCCTGCCGCCGGAGGAGACGGCGCGCTTTACCACCCGCAGCGGCGGTCTCGCGGCGCGCCGGCACGGCGGCTGGATCGAGCTCGACTTTCCGAGCGAACCGGCCACCGCCGCCCCGCCACCTGCCGGGCTCAGTGCGGCGCTCGGGGCGGAGCCGCTCTGGATCGGTCGAAACCGCCTCGACTGGCTGGTCGAGATCGCCCCGGAGGGAGAGCTGCGCGCCCTCGATCCAGACTTTCGGGCTCTCAAGGCGGTGGCGCTCGGCGGCCCGGTCGAGCGTGGCGTGATCGTCACCGCGCGGTCGACATCGGCGGGATTCGACTTTATCTCCCGCTACTTCGCCCCGGCCGCCGGGATCGACGAGGACCCGGTCACCGGCTCGACCCACTGCTGCCTCGGCCCTTTCTGGGGAGAGCGGCTGGCGAAGCGTGACCTGGTCGCCTACCAAGCTTCGGCGCGCGGCGGAACGTTGAAGATCCGTCTCGGCGAGGATCGGGTCTTTCTGTCGGGGCAGGCAGTGACCGTGTGGCGCGGAGAGTTGCTCTAGCCGCCGTCCCGGCCGGCCAGGATGCGGGCCGCCGCC
>CBDUYA010000142.1:0-8023 GCA_965371335.1 uncultured bacterium
ATCCGGTCCGGTGGGACGCACGGCGGTCACAACGGACTCAGATCGATCATCGAGAGCCTGGGAACGACGGGGTTCCCCCGCCTTCGGGTGGGAATCGGACCTCTGCCGCCGGGTGATGATCAGGCCGAGTTCGTGCTGGATCGATTTCCGGCGCCAGATCGCCGGCTGCTGCCCGGACTGATCGAGAATGCTGCCGACTGCCTGCTGATGGCCGTCGACGCCGGACTCGAGCAGGCCATGAATCGATATAATCGCCGGCCCGACGCCGGCCACAATGGGGAATGTTGAGTCAGCGGGAGAAATGACAGATGCTGAAATACGAAACCATTTTCGTAACTGATCCGACCCTGACCGAAGAGGAAAACGAGGAGATCATCCGTATACTGGATGAAATCACCACCTCGGACGGCGGTACGGTTCACAAGATCGAACGCTGGGGCAAACGGCGCCTCGCGTATCCCATCCTCCACAAGGAAGAGGGGACCTACGTACTGATGCTGATCGAGTGTCAGCCGACTCTGATCAAGGAGATCGAGCGGCGCTATCGAGTGAACGATCGGATCCTGCGCCATCAGACCGTTCGCGTGCAGAATGAGTCCCAACTCGGACCTTCACCCATCATGAAGTCACGGGCGCCCGAGCGGGAGGAAAAGCCGACGGCACCGGCCCCATCTCCGGCGCCATCTCCGGCGGCGGTACCCCCTGCACCATCGCCATCGGGAGGAGAAACGAATCATGCCTAAGCGTGGGGGCGGCAGGCCGCCGAAGGGCCGGGCGCGACGACCCTTCAAGAGAAAATTCCTCTTCCGCAAGAAGAAGTTCTGCAAGTTCTGCGATGAGAAGATCGCGTTCATCGACTACAAGGACGTCAGGCTTCTGCAGGGGTTCATTCCGGAGCGCGCCAAGATTTTTCCTCGTCGTATCTCCGGAACCTGCGCCAAGCATCAGCGCAAGCTGATGCAGGCGATCAAACGGGCCCGCGTCCTCGCATTGATCCCTTTCACCTCCGATTGAGGCAACGCACCCTCACTGGAGCAACAGATGCGAATCGTCCTCAGAGAAGACATCGACAAACTCGGACGCCGCGGTGACGTCGTGGATGTGGCCGTCGGCTTCGCGCGCAACTTCCTTCTTCCCAAGCGCAAGGCGCTCGTCCTGACCGACGGGAACCTCAAGACGATCGAGAGGGAGCGGCGCCGCTATACGCTCCATCTGGCCAAGGAGAAGGAAGACTGCATGGCGGTCGCACAGCGGCTCTCCGCCATCTCCTGCACCATCGTTCGAAAGGTGGGAGAGAACGAAGCTCTCTACGGCTCGGTCACGGCTGCCGACATCGCCGACCAGGTCGTCAAGGAAGGCATCGAAATCGACAAGCGGCGGATTCAGATCGACGAGCCGATCAAGTCGCTCGGCATCTACACGGTACCGGTGCGGCTTCATCCCGAGGTTACGGCGGAGGTCAAGGTCTGGGTGGTGAAGGAGTAGGGTGCGTGCCCGCAGACACTGACGACAAGTTCGCACCTCCCGGCGCCAAGCATGTGTCGCCATGGCTGCCCTGCTTCCTCGCCTGGCTGTTTCCCGGTCTGGGCCACCTCTACCTCGGCAGGCGCCGCCGAGCCATCGTTTTCTGCCTGGTGGTGCTGGCGGCTTTCACTCTCGGTGTCGGCTCCTCCGGCTGCGCCTCCATCGTCGACAGCGAACAGCCGCTCAGTTACCTGGCGACCTTCGACAATCTGGCACTGGGCCCTCTCGATCTCATCGGACGGCTGGTGACCTTCGGTAGCCTCGCTTATCGACTGCCCCGGGATCCGGCCAATCCCAGGCGGGCCGAACTGACCGACCGGCTGCGCACGCGGGTGCGGGGCGTCACCTACGAGTACGGCAACACCTTTCTCCTCACCGCGGGGCTGATGAATATCCTGCTGATCCTCGACGTATTCGACATCGCCTCAGGACGCAAGCCATGAGAATGACGATCGGCTCATGATCCCCAGCCATTTCCTGAATCTCGTCGTCTTTTCCGTGCTGGTGGGGGTGTTCTTCGCTTTCCTGACCCAGAACACGACACGCGATCGGGTCCGCATCATGGTTCTGCTGGGTGGCGCGATGATCGTTCTCTCGTTGATCATCGCTTATGTCATGTACCCCTTCCCGATGCACTCATGAGGTCGTCGCCCGGCATGAAACGTCTGTGGTTCTGGGGCCCGGTCATCGCGTACGTGGCCCTTATTTTTTTCGTCTCGGGGGTGTCCGACATCAGCTGGTCGGCGGCCTATCCCGACTACATCCTCCATGCGGCCGAATACCTCGGGCTGGCGGTCCTGGTGGCGCGCGCCCTGAATGGCGGGTTACAGCGGCCGATCCCGCCCCGCACCATGCTGTTCGCCTTTCTGCTCTGTGCCCTCTATGCGTTGAGCGACGAAATCCATCAGATGTTTGTGCCGAACCGTTACGCCGACTATACCGACGTGCTGAGCGACGTGGGCGGCGCCACCATCGGGCTGGTCGGTCTGCACTTCATGCAGCGCATGGTGCTGCGTCGGGACACCGCGTGAGCGCCCCGGTCACAAATTCCCCGACCGTTGTGCTCTATTCGAGAAAAGGCTGCTCTCCCTGCTTCGTCATGCAGCGAGAGGCTATGCGAGCGTCCCGCCGCGCAGGTCTCCGTCTCCGCATCGTCGAAGTCTCCGGCGATCCGCGGCTGGAGAGCCGCTACGGGGCCGAGGTTCCGGTTCTGGTGATGCCCGGAGGAGAGACGCTCCAGGGACGTTTCGTTCCCGGTGAGGTCGAAGATGCATTTCGCCGGACGGCCGGAGTCCTCTCCATCCAAATGCGCCCACCAGCCGTGCCGGACCAGACCACCCGCCGGCGTGCCGGTCTCGCAGGCGGTCTTATGGCGTTTCTGGGGTGGCGTGGGAGGCCTCAGGCATGACCCGTATCGCCGTCATTCCCGGTGATGGAATCGGCATCGACGTGACGCGCGAAACCGTGAAGGTTCTGGAGGGACTGGCCGACGTACGCGGCTGGAACCTGGAGATGGAGGAGTTCCCTTACGGGGCCGACCACTACCTGAAAACGGGCGAGACCCTGCCCCAGGAAGGGTTCGAGCGCCTGCAGACATTCGATGCCATATTCCTCGGTGCCCTCGGTGATCCCCGGGTGCCGGACATGAAACATGCCGCTGACATCCTCCTCGGCCTGCGTTTCCGTCTCGACCTGTTCGTCAACGAGCGCCCGATCCGCCTGATCGACCAGCGCCTCTGCCCTCTGCGTGACCGGACTCCGGAGGACGTGAACTTCACCATCCTCCGGGAGAACACCGAGGGTCTCTATGCCGGCGTCGGTGGATTCTTTAAGAAGGGCACCCCCGAAGAGGTCGCCTTTCAGCAGGACATCAACACGCGCCGCGGTGTGGAACGGATCTGCCGCCATGCCTTCGATTTCGCCCGATCGCGCGGCCTGAGCAGCGTCCTCATGTCGGATAAGAGCAATGCCCTCACCTACGCTCACGATCTCTGGCAGCGCACGTTCTGGGAGCTCGCCGCCGAGTACAAAGACATCGAAGCCCGGCACATGTATGTCGACGCCCTCGCGATGCAACTGGTCAAGGATCCGGCTCCCTACGAGGTGATCGTCACCTGCAACATGTTCGGCGATATCCTCAGCGATCTGGGCGCCCAGTTGCAGGGAGGTCTCGGCCTGGCCGCATCTGCCAATCTGCATCCCGGCCGCACCAGCCTGTTCGAGCCGGTGCACGGGTCCGCCCCGAAGTACGCCGGCAGAAACACGGCCAACCCGATGGGCGCCATTCTCAGCGCTGCGATGATGCTCGAAAACGTCAATCGGGAGGCGGACGCGCAGCTGATCGAGAGGGCCGTCATCGCCTGCGTCCGCGAGATGCGTTGCACGCGTGATCTCGGCGGTCCTCTTGGCACACGGGAGACCGGGGATGCGGTTCGCGATCGAATCAGGGAGATCGCCGCCGCCGATCAGGGCTGAGTGGAGCCCGCTCCACCCTCCGCCACCGCTGCCCCGGCGACCTGATCAACCTCCTGCACTATGTCGAGGGCGATGATCCGCCCCTCATCCCTCCCGTAGCCGAGCGCCACACGCTGCGCAAAAACGACAGGCGAAGTGGTGAACCATTCGCCCGGCCGGTCGAGGACAAAACGACCGCCTGGGCGCAGACCTGGAAGAGACAATTCCACGAGGGTCGAGGCCGTGTAGGGAACGACGAACAGGTGATCCGCGCTGATCTCCGCGCTCAGATCCAGGCGATGATCGAGACGCAGGCGACCTATGAGATGGCCGTTCTTGTAGCGCATCACATAAATGTCGTTGTCGTAGCAGAGGGCGTACAGGTGCCTTCCCCGCACGAACATCCCGGCGGTTACGATCGAGCCCAGACGCTGGGTCCATTTCGGCTTGCCGTTCTTCAGGCGAAGGTAGTGAATGGAATGGTCCCGGGCGGCAACATAGACGCGTCCGTCATGGACGAGCGGCGGTGAGGTGATCGGGTGACGGACATAGCGCCTCCAGCGCTCGTTCACGCTGTCCGCCTCGAAGGCCACGACCATGCCATGATCCGTGCCGAGGATGATGACGCCGTCGGCAACCGTGGCCGCGGCCGTTGCGCGGCCGGGGAGCGAGCGGCGTGCGGTGATTGTCCCGGAACGACGATCGATGGCGATCAACGTCTCCGCCGCTGTCACCACCACCAGGCTCCCCCCGGCCGGCGTCGGTCGGGCGACCGCCTCCGCACCAAGATCCCCCGACCAGAGGATCCGGCCGTCGGTTCCGTTGAGCGCGTAGAGCCGTCCGTCTCCTGCCGCCTGGTAGACGATCCCGTCCACGGCCACCGGACCGACCTGCAGCGGCGCGGGGAGACTCACCCGCCAGTAGGATTGGCCGAGGGCGCCGTCGAGCGCGACGACCTCGCCATCGCGGGCCGCGACGACCAGCGCCCCGATCATCGCCACCGGATCGCCCGCGAGCGGGGCCCGAAACCCTTCGAATGTCCACGCGGGTCGGAAGGAGATTGGCGGGACATCGTCTCTCCCGATCAGGTCGGGGTTCATTTCGACCGCCTGTCCGCGAAAGACCGACTTCGGGCGCGCCGCGACGCCGGAGGGGAGAAGGACGGCCATCAGAACGATAGCGGCGGAGAGACGGCAACATCGGCGCAGCAGATCGAACCTCCCTTCAGATTGGAGCGCGCCCGGCGCGCGGGACGCTCCGACGCACGCTATCTATTATAGACTTCGGCCTGATGATCGTCCTCTTCCCGGGATGTGCTATTCTCGCGGGCTTCCCGGCGAGGAGCCACGCTTCGCATGGAGGCTTCATCAAGCCATGATCGAAAGAGTCAAGGGAACCCGCGACATCCTCCCGGATGAGATCAACCGCTGGCAGTTCCTCGAGGATCAGGCGCGTGACGTCTTCTCGCTGTACGGTTTTCGTGAGATCCGCACACCGATCTTCGAAAGCACCGAGTTGTTTCAGCGGGGGATCGGCGCGGGAACGGACATTGTGGCCAAGGAGATGTACACCTTTCCGGACCGCAAGGGACGGTCCCTCACCTTGCGCCCCGAGAACACCGCCCCGGTCGCACGCGCCTACATCGAGCACCAGATGCACCGCCGATCGGAGATCGAGCGCCTCTACTACATCGGGCCGATGTTCCGCTACGAACGTCCGCAGAAGGGCCGCATGCGCCAGTTTTCCCAGATCGGTGTCGAGGTTTTCGGCAGTGACCACCCGGTGATCGACGCCGAGACGCTGCAGATGCTTGTTCTCTATCTCGAGCGAATCGGGATCCGCCCGGTCAGCGTGACCCTGAATTCCGTCGGCTGCGAGTCCTGCCGCCCTCGCTACCGTGAGATCCTGCGGGGATATCTGCAGCCTCACCGCGATCGAATGTGCGGTGACTGCCGGCGCCGGATCGAGGTCAATCCTCTGCGTTGCTTTGACTGCAAGGTGGCCGCCGATCGCGAGATCCTGGCGCGCGCCGATACGATTCAGGATCATCTGTGTGACGCCTGCAAAGATCACTTCGCAGCGGTCAAAGCGCATCTCAGGAGGCTCGGCGTCCCTTTTGTTCTCGATCCCCGCCTGGTGCGAGGCCTCGACTACTACTGCCGCACGACATTCGAGGTTTCCCTGGCCGGTCTCGGCGCCCAGAACGCCCTCCTCGGCGGAGGGCGTTATGATGGCCTGGTCAAATCTCTCGGAGGGCCCCCGGTGCCTGCTTTCGGTTTTGCCGTCGGCGAGGATCGACTCGTTCTCTCCCTTCCCGAGGGCGCGGATATACCCGATTCCTCTCCGGACGTTTACATGATCTCTCTCGGTGAGAAGGCGCTGCAGCACGCTCCGGCGATGGCAGCGCGCCTGCGCTCGGGGCGCCGTCGCGTGGTGCTCAATCCATTGCCCGGCAGGAGCCTGCGTTCGCAGATGCGGAAGGCCAACGATCTCGGGGCGCGCTTCGTGCTCATTCTTGGCGAGCAGGAAATCGCCAGTGGCCGGTACACTTTGAAGAGGATGTCCGACGGCGCCCAGGTCGAGATCGACGAAACGGGGATGGCAGCCCGGCTCGAGGAGATGATCCGTGCCTGACACGACCCACTCATGGCGACGAACCGACACCTGCGGGGCCCTGCGATCCGGAGACGCCGGACGCTCTGTCGTTCTGCTGGGCTGGATCGACAGCGTGCGGGATCACGGCGGCCTGTTATTCGTCGATTTGCGCGATCGTTACGGCATCACCCAGATGGTGTTCGACCCTGCCATCGCGCGCGAGGCTTTTGACATCGCCAAGACGACCCGGGCGGGGTTCGTCCTCGGTGTGGCGGGAGAGGTGGTGCCGCGCGGCGGAGACAACGTCAACATGACGCTGGTGACGGGCGAGATCGAGGTTCGCGCATCCGGAGTTACCATCCTGAACACCTCGGATCCTCTGCCGTTCCCTCTGGACGAGGAGGCCGTCGCCGCGGAGGACGTCCGCCTGAAGTATCGGTACCTCGATCTGCGGAGACCGCCGCTGCAGCGCCGGCTGGCGACGCGGCATCGCATGCTGATGGCCGTGCGTCGCTATCTCGACGGCCTGAATTTCCTCGAAGTGGAAACGCCCATCCTGACTCGCAGCACGCCGGAAGGCTCCCGCGAGTACCTGGTGCCGTCGCGCATCAATCCCGGGCGTTTTTACTCGATGCCGCAATCGCCCCAGATTTTCAAACAGCTGCTGATGGTAGCCGGCATCGACCGCTATTTCCAGATCGCCAAGTGCTTTCGCGATGAGGACCTGCGCGCCGATCGACAGCCGGAGTTCACGCAGATCGATATCGAGGTGTCATTCCCCGATCGGGAGATGATCTTCGAGCTCACCGAAGGGCTCATGGAAGCGGTCTTCGAAGCGGCCGGGAAGCGGCTGGAAGGACCGCACCAGCGTCTCACCTATCAGGAGGCGCTGGATCGATTCGGCAGCGACAAGCCGGACACGCGATTCGGGCTTGAACTCAAGGATATTTCGGAACAGGTGGCGGACAGCCCGTTCCGCGTCTTCTCCGACAGCGTCAAGAGGGGCGACGTCGTCAGAGGGTTCGTCGTCCCCGGCGGAGGAGCCTGGTCGCGCCAGAGGATGGACAACCTGGTTGACGCCGCCAAAGAGCTGGGCGCCAGGGGGCTGATCTGGATCAAGTCGACCGGCGGAAAGATCCTGTCATCAGTGCTGAAGCCTCTCACCGAGCCGGGATGCAGGAAGGTGATGGCGGCGCTCGAGGCGGGCCCGGACGATGTCGCGCTGGTGATGGTCGATCGCTGGCAGCGTGCCGCGAAGTTCCTTGGAGCCATGAGACTGCAGATCGCGCGCAGCGAGGATCTGATCCCAGCCGATCGCCACAAGCTTCTCTGGGTCTACGATTTTCCACTGTTCGAGTACAGCGAGGAAGAAAAACGGCTGGTCTCCTGCCACCATCCTTTCACATCTCCGCGGCCGGAAGATGACGACCTGCTGGAGCAGCACCCGGAG
>CBDUYA010000143.1:0-8016 GCA_965371335.1 uncultured bacterium
GGGCCGGTGCCTCCACGCTCTCTTCATTTGCGGGCCGGTCGGCATCTTGATCCGCCGGCCGATCGGCTGGCGCGGCCGCCCTCTCGAACGGCGGGACCGGATCACCCGGGGCCGGCTGCTCACTCTTGCGCCGTTTCCGCCTGGCGCGGGATTTCGTGCTGCGGGGCCGCGTCACGCCGCCGCGCCGCGCGGGCGGTGGCGGGCTCGACCCGCACGCCTCCACGGCCAGGGCGGTGACCCGCCGTGCCAGATCGGAAGAGAGGCCGGTTCGGGTGCTCAGTTCCTCCGGACCAAGCCGCGCGATCGCGTCATCGGTCGTCAACCCTGCGTTTTCCAGGCGGTCTGCGACCTCGCGACCGAACAGTTGGACGAGCAGCGGGTTCAACATTCCGCCACGACCTCCCTGGCGAGCGCCATGTAATCGATGGTGCCTCGGGCCCGCGGGTCATACTCGACGATCGGGACACCGAAGCTGGTCGCCTCCTTCAGCCGGACGTTGGTGTGGATGACCGTCTCGAACAGCGCGCTGCCGAAGTAGTCGCCCAGATCCTTGAGGAACTCCCTGCTGAACGAGGTGCGGCCATCGTACATGGTCACGAGAGCCCGCACCCGCATCTTCTCGTCGCGCCGGTTCGAAGAGACGCCCTGGATGAACTCCAGAAGCTGGCTCACACCGTAGAGAGCGAAGAACCCGGTCTCCACGGTGATAATGGTTTCGTCCGCAGCGCAGATGGCGCTGGCCGTCAACTGGCCTCCGGTCGGTGGGCAGTCGATCAGCACGAAGTCGTACTCCTCGTCGAGCCCCGCCAGGGAGAGGGAAAGCGTCTCCGCGCCCCGAGGCATCGCGTTCATCCGCTGCTCGGCGAGAAGCAGGCGCGGGCTGCTGGGGGCCAGATCGAGGCCGTCGCAAATCGATCGCACGACGGTGCGGATATCGCCACCGTCGGTCAGTGCGTCGTAGATGGTCGCACCCTCCAGGTCCGGCTTGCCGCGGCTCAGCCCGAGAGAGGCGTGGGCCTGGGGATCGAGGTCGACGATCAACGTACGGAGGCCGAGACGCGCCAGGCTGGCTCCCAGATTGATTGCGGTGGTTGTCTTCCCGCTTCCACCCTTTTGATTGGCAATGGCGATGACGCGTCTCATGTTGCCCACCCCACCCCGCTCCCGGTCTCCCGGGTTTCACCATTTCCACGCATTTCCAGCATCAGCGACCGCCCGATCCCCCGCAGGCAGGCCGCGGCCGGTGACGCCGGCTGATGCAGGAGTATCGGCTTGCAGGCCGCCACCGATGCGGCGACCCTGGGGTCGTCGAGGATGTGTCCCAGATAGTGGAGTGATCGTCCGAGGAACTTGCGACTCATGTGGTCCATGCGTGCGAAAATCTGCATTCCTTCCACGGCGGTCGAGGTCCGGTTGACCACCAGAAACATGCGCGCCCGCCTGTTGTTGCGCGCGACGTTCTTGATGACCGCATAGGCGTCGGTCATCGCAGTGAGATCGGGTGTAGTCACGATAACGACGTCGCGCACTGAATAGAGGAAAGAAGTCGTCGCGCGCCCGATCCCGGCGCCGGTATCGATCAGAACCATGTCGGCGATTGCACCGGCGGTCTCGAGGGCCACCATCAGGCGCAGCAGCCGTTCCGGGTGGAGGTCCGCCATCTCCGGGATGCCGGACCCCCCGGCAGCGAGCCGAATGCCCGCGGGACCGGTCTCCACGATCTCCTCCAGGCTCGCGCCGCGCTCGATGACGTCGAAGATGGTCCGTCCGGGGCGCAGGCCGAGGAGCAGGTGCAGGTTCGCCAGTCCCATATCGGCATCGACCGACAGCAATCTCAGACCGTTCGAGGCCATGTGCACCGACAGGTTGGATGTGACGATCGATTTTCCCGTTCCGCCCTTGCCGCTGCTCACGCAGACGATCCACGGCCGGTGTCCGTTTGCTCCGCCGCCCCGTGTTCTGCCGAGCGAGGCCGCCTCGGCGGCGCCCGGCGATGCGGCGAGGTCGGCCAGCCCGCGGCCCAGACGGCGCTTCTTCACTGCTGACACCTCATTCCAGCCCTCCGCCGTCTCCGCGGCGCTGCTGTTCGAACCGTTCGAACTCCTCCATCTCTTCGGCGGTCAGGGTCTCGGTGAACAGCTCTCGATCCGCCGGGGTGAGCACCGACGCGACCGGAACATCGACTGGCGGGAGGTGCCCGAGGGTCTCACAGGCGATGCGTTCCGCCTCCTCATGCGGCGATTCGGCCGGCAGGACATCCGCCATGTCATGGTCCGCGAGCCTGGTCTCGAGCGGCTGCGGCGCGGTGGCCGGTGGCACGCTTTCCCGGGCCGGGGGGGGATCAACCTGCAGGCCGAACAGCGGAGCGGCCGGCTCGACCAGCAGGCGGGAACCGCCGCGCGACGGGACCCGACGCGCCAGGAGCGGCGTGATCGGAATGGTCAGCAGCGGCAGGCGGCGCAGAAACACGTGGGTGAAGCCGGGTGCAAGGAGCAGCAGCCGGATATCGGGGCCGGGCGCCGTCCCGGCCCGCGGACCGTCTGGATCGAGCGCATACGCCCTGGTCAGAAGGGCGTACCGATCGATGGCCCAGAGGTATCCGTCGAGCAGACGGAGCAGAGCGGCATCCGGGGAGCGGGCCGCGACGGTCATCAGGGTCAGGACGCCGTGGCGGTCCACCCCGAGCACATCGATACGACCCAGCTCTCCGGCATCGAGATCCACTTCAACAACGCGAAGACCCGGCTCGACCACATCGGGTTCGCTGCGGATCAGATCCCTGAGATCTCTGGATTCGTCGAAGGGCCCGGTGTCAAGGCTTGCTGGCATCGCGCCTCTCGAAGCTCTCCGAAGGACTGACGTGCCAAGGCCCGGAACTCGGCCGGGTCGATCTCCGGGTGACCGCCGCCTCGGGTGGAACCCCCCGGGAGAGTCCCACGATCGCGCGCATCGGTCGCAGGCGACCCGCAGCGGCCGCCATCCTACGCGACCAGGTCCCGCCGAGTCAAGCAGGGTAGGATGTTCTAACGTGTAGGAAGGACGCTAGATCGGGGGTCCCTCAGGGCCCTCCGGGGGAGGCGATGGGGCGATTCCCCTTCCGCTGGCCGATTAGTCGATGTAGCCGAGCGACCGCAGCTTTTCCTGAATCGCCTCGTTGACCTCGATTTTGTTTCTCTGGCGGAACCCGGCGTTGTGGGCCGCCCCCGCCTTGATGAAATCGGCCAGGCGCTGCTCCAGCTTGCGGACCTCCGGATCGTGACCCGTCAGGCCATACAGATTCCGCTGTTCGCCGGGGTCGGCCTCGATATCGAACAGCTCGCGGGTGAGATCGCCGCGGAAGGGATAGTTGAGAATCAGCTTGAAGCGCTCAAGCTGGATCGACCTCCGGTAGAAGCGCAACTCCCAGCGGAAGCCGAGCGGACCGAGCTCGCCGAACAACGGCCGCGAAGCAAGCGCCCGGCGAAGCTTACCAGCTTCGTCGGTGGTGCGCCCCGCTTTGATCATGAGGGGGCCGAGGTCGAGCCCCTGAACCGCCCCGGGAGCGGATTCGCCGAGTAGCCCCATCAAGGTCGGGTGGATATCGAGCAGCGAGGCCCGTTCGGCGATCGTCCGGCCCGCAGCGAAGCGCGGGGGATAGGAGATAATCAACGGCACCCTCAACTGCTCCTGGTAGAGGGTCCACTTGTGACCCATGCTGCCATGTTCTTTGAACTCTTCACCGTGATCCGAGGTGAGAACGATCACCGTCGAGTCGAGCCAGCCAGCCTCTGCGAGCGCCTCGCGGACCCGGCCGATCTGGTTGTCGACGTAGTTGATCTCTCCGTCGTAGAGCGCCAGGGCATAGCGATAGTCGGCCTCCGAGGGGAAGGCCTTTTCGTGGAACATGGTGACGAGGTGATCGGGCGGTTTCAGCAGTCCCTGGTAATCTCCCGTGAACCGGTCGAGATAAGGAGGAGGCGCGCTGTAGGTTTCATGCGGATCGATGTAGTGAAGGAACAGGAAGAATCCGGAAGGCTCGAGGCCGCGACGTTCGTGGTACAGATGCCATTCTAACCATTGCAGCACGCGCTCGGTGTTCTTTTTGGCGCGACCCACCTGTCGCAGGTAAAGATCGAAGCCACGACCGAATCCCCAGTCGGCCGCGAGAAACGGGTGAGCCACGAACGATGCGGTGCGAAACCCGGCGCCCTTGAGCAGCTCGGTCAGGGTCTGCTCGGAATCATCGAGACGCACCGTGCCGAGCCTGCTGTTGTGATCGAGCTTGTGGAACGAAGGATAGAGGGATGTGAAGAGCGACATGTGACCGGGCAGGGTCCAGGAGGTGGTGCTGTAGGCTTTCTCGAACAGCACACCACGCTTCGCCAGGGCATCGATGTTCGGCGACGTCGGCCGGCCGTAGCCGTAGCAGCCGAGGTGATCGGGGCGCAGCGTGTCGATGGAGATGAGCAGAACGTTCGGGCGTTCCGGGCTCCGGCGATCGCCCCCGGGCATCCTCTTCCCGGAGCGTTTCCAGCGCACGAACTCAACCGCGGCCAGGGCGGTCGAAGAGTGGCGAATCCGCTGCTCCCGGGCCAGCCCGGCGAGGCGCTCGTCGAGACCTTCATCGTTCGATGCCGCTGCCCACATCGCGACACGGTAGCGAACTTCGTAATCGGGACTGGCGAGGTCTTCGAGATCGCCGTGAAACGACGCGGAGGGTATGATTTCGGCCGGCACGCAGGTGAAGCAGGCGGTGACGACCAGGACCCGGCAGATGAGGCGGCCGAGTTGTTCCACGAAGCGAGCGGGCAACGACACCAAAGTGGCTCCAAGGGCCGGATGCGGGCCGGAAGAGAAGTATAGCATTCCGTACTGCCCGGTCTCTGCGGCCCACCCTGTGTGCTAATCTCATCGCCCGGCGAGGCCTGTCGGCCCTGTTCCTTAAGACCACGACCCGCTTCCATGGAGCCCGAAGATGTCCATTCATCGAGCTGTTTCTCTCAGTTTCGTTCTCGTCCTGACAGCATCGATCGGCCTGAGCGCGTGTGGCGGGCCGGGAGCGCCTCCCACGACGGCCGGAGGCCCCGAGCTGCCGATCCAGTATCCCGAGAGTCGCCGTGTCGATCAGGTCGACCGCTATCACGAAGTCGAAGTGGGCGACCCGTATCGCTGGCTGGAGGACCTGGAGGGCCAGGAGACGGCCATCTGGGTCGGCTCCCAGAATGCGGTTGCCGAACCGTTCCTGGCGGCATTGCCGCAGCGGGAGGCGATCAAGGAGCGTCTGACCGAACTCTGGGACTACGAACGGTTCGAGCCTCCGATCAAGGAGGGCGCCCGCTATTTCTACCTGCGTAACGACGGCCTTCAGGATCAGGATGTCCTCCACGTCACCGACGGTCTCGACGGCCAGGCGCGCGTTCTGATCGACCCGAACACCTTCAGCGACGATCGGACCTCGTCGCTGGGGCAGTTCGAGGTCAGCCCGAACGCCCGGCTGATCGCCTACAGCATTTCGGAAGGGGGCTCCGACTGGCGCACCTGGCACGTGCGGGACGTCGACAGCGGCGGAGATCTCGACGATCGTCTGGATGCGATGAAGTTCGCGCCGGTTTCCTGGACCCCCGACAGTACCGGGTTCTATTACAGCCGTTACCCGCGCGGGGAGGACGGCAAGGGGGACGGTTCCCGCCAGGTCTCGGTCTACTACCACCTTATCGGGACGCCGCAAAGCGACGACGCGCACGTCTATTCGGTCGACGATCACCCGAGCCGCAACCCCTATGGCACCCTGACGGACGACGGCCGTTACCTGCTCATCCTTCTGTTCGACGGTTACGCGTCGAACGGCATCTACTACATGCGTCCGGACCGTCCGGCAGACGGAGTGGTCCGCCTGCTGAATGAATGGGATGCCCTCTACGAGTTCCTGGGCAACGAGGGTGACGTCTTCTTTTTGTCGACCAACCGTGCTGCGCCCCGTTCCCAGGTGGTCGCCATCGATCTGCGCGATCCCGCCCCGGATAAGTGGCGGGTTGTGGTGCCCGAGGCCGAGGAGACCCTCGAGAAGGCATCGTTCGTCGGCGGCCGGATCATCGCCCAGTATCTGAAAGACGCCTCCTCGATGGTGAAGGTGTACGGCACCGATGGAGCGTTCATCCAGACGGTCGAGCTGCCGGGCGTGGGCAGCGTCGAGGGCTTCGCCGGCGATGCCGACGAGAACGAGACTTTCTATTCCTACTCCAACTTCACGACGCCGGGCCGGATCTACAGATACGACGTGGCGAAAGGGAAGAGCACCCTGTTCCGGGAGTCGAAGGTTGCGGCCGATCTCCAGCAGTACGAGACGCGCCAGATCTTCTACGAGAGCAAGGACGGCACCCGCATTCCGATGTTCATCATCCATCGCAAGGGGATGCAGCTCGACGGCGGCAATCCGACGCTTCTTTACGGCTACGGCGGGTTCAACGTGTCCCTGACCCCGGCGTTCCGGTCCTCGCGGCTCGTCTGGGTGGAGCAGGGGGGCGTGATGGCGATCCCGAACCTCCGCGGTGGAGGGGAGTACGGCGAAGAGTGGCACATGGCGGGCACCAAAGCGAACAAGCAGAATGTCTTCGACGATTTCATCGCCGCCGCCGAGTGGCTGATCGAAGCGGGCTACACGTCGCCGGGGAAGCTCGCTATCCAGGGAGGGAGCAACGGCGGACTGCTGGTCGCCGCGGTGGTGACCCAGCGTCCCGATCTGTTCGGCGCCGCTCTGCCGGCGGTCGGGGTCCTCGACATGCTCCGCTATCACACAGCGAGCGCCAACGCCCGCCAGTGGTCGAGTGACTACGGTCTCAGCGAGAATGAGGAGGAGTTCCGGGCACTGTACGCCTATTCGCCGTACCACAACATGAAGCCCGGAACATGCTATCCGCCGACCCTGATCACCACCGCCGATCACGACGATCGGGTGGTGCCGTGGCACAGCTTCAAGTTCGCCGCTGCGATGCAGCACGCCCAGGGCTGTTCCGATCCGGTGCTGATCCGCGTGGAGACCCGCGCCGGACACGGCGCCGGCAAGCCGACCTGGATGAGGATCGAGGAAATCGCCAACCAGTGGGCGTTCCTCGACTGGGCGCTGCAGGGGGATCGATAGGAGCCGGTCAGCCGTTCAGGCCCGTCCGACGACGTAGGCGATATAGGCGCTGTCGGCATGACCGCGGGAAATGCGCCGGTAGATTCCGTTGCCCCGGCCGGTCTTCAGATTGGTGCATTCCCACAGGACGTGCACGTCGCGGAATCCAACCTCGCCGAAGAGATCGCGCAATTCGGGGATCGTCCAGAGGCGCCAGTCATAGACGAAGGCGTTGCGCATCCGCGTCCCGTCCCGGAACTCGAAGTGGATCTTGCACAGGGTATGGAACGAGAGCGGGTCGAACCTCGCCTGATCCCAGATGTAGGTGAACCCCTGCAGTCGCGTCCGCTCCCGCAACTCCTCCTGGGCCTCCGGCCCGCCGTACAGGTCGACCATGAAGACGCCGCCCCGCTTCAGTGACCGCCGGGCATTCTTAAAGTACGCCAGGAGGCCCGGTCTCGTCTTGAACACGCAGTAGCTGAAATTCAGGGCCGCGATCATCTGTGCCTGCGGGCGGCGGACGGCCAGCACGTTCTTGCGCAGCAGCGTGATTCTGCGGCGCTGTTCCGGGGACAGTTTCGACAGGTTGTGCCGTCGGGCCCAGGCCAGGGTCGGTGCGTGGAGATCGACGCCGATGGCACGATTCTCGGGATGCATCCGGACGAACTCGGTGGAGAGGATCGCGGTCCCGCAGAAGTCTTCGCGGAACAGGCGCAACTCGCGGCCGGTCAGCTTCCTGTAGTAGTGGGAGACGTAGGCGGCGTCGCCCTCGGGATCCTGAACACTCTCCTGATACAGCACGTGCCTGTCGGTGGTACGGGCGGTGAGCTTTCGTGTCTTCATGGTGAGATATCCTGGCGACCTCCGGGTTCATGCATCACTGCATCACGACGGGCCGGAGATTCTACCAGCATCCGTGC
>CBDUYA010000144.1:0-7993 GCA_965371335.1 uncultured bacterium
CTATTTCATCGCCGAGAGCCGCTTCCGCAACGTGAACAAGATTGCCGTCTACGGCGACGACTGGAAGTACATCGAGAACCGCGATGACTGGATCGGCGTCAACCCACAGGCGCTCCAGCCGCGCGGGAGCAAGGAGAACGGCTCGTGGACCGATCGGATCGGGGAGCACCCGGCGATCGCCGCGACGATGCGCGACTATCTGGCGGCGTGGGAAGAAGCGAACCCGCCGGCCCGGCCGACCCTCGATCGGGACGCGCTCTCTCCTGAGGAGGAAGAGCAGCTTCGATCGATCGGCTATTTCTGACGGCCGGGAAAACTGACAGAATGGCCACCATGCGCTTCGATCGCCACCTGTGGCTGGCCCTCCTCCTCGCGGCGGCCGTCCTTCTGCCGCGGGCGATCCTGATCGCCAACGCCCACAGCGAGTGCTACGACGACGAGTACCACCTGTTCCGCGGCGCCCGTTTCCTGGCGAAGGACCTCGGAGACCTGGCGCAGAGCGACCCGCCGGTCGGGGAAGGTCTGACCGCCCTGCCGCTGGTAGTGACCGACAGCCGGCCCGGCTGGTCGGGCGGACTGTACGACCACTCGATGCGGCCCGAGTCGCTCCTGCTGATGGTCGCGGTGTGGCGGTCTCTTCTGTTCCTGCCGGTGCTGCTGGTCGCCTTTCACTGGTGCCGCCGGCTGTACGGAACGCGCGCCGCGTGGCTGGTGCTGGCGATGCTTCTGATCGAGCCGACCTTCGCGGCCCACATCCCGCTCGCCGCCCTCGATGCCCTCGGGATGGGTGGCATTCTGGTGGCGTGCTATCTCGCCTGGCGTTTCTTCGAGGAGCCGTCGCGCGGCCGCCTCGCCATGGCCGCCGCCGGGGTCGCCTTCGCGCTGCTGTTGAAGCAGACCGCGATCATCCTGCCGCTCGTCGTCTTCGGGTATGCCGCGCTCTGGTGGGGGCTGAAGCCGGTTCTCGACAAGGCAGCGTGGCCGGCGTGGCGCGCCGCCCTGCCCGGACGGCTGAAGATGCTGGCCGGAGGACTCCTGATCGGGTTGATGGCGATGTGGGCCCTGCTGCTGTTCGACGTCAGCCGGCCCGACCTTCCTCCCGACTGGCTCGAGTCGAGCGCCATGACGCAGGCGCTGGACCGGCCGCTGCCGAACGGCCTCTACATCGGATCGATTCTGCGCAGCAACTGGCATGCCACGCGTGGCCATCCCTCCTATCTGTTCGGCGAGAGCAGCATGCAAGGCTGGTGGTACTACTTCCCCGTCATCATGACCTACAAGGTGCCGATCGGGATCGGCCTGCTGCTCCTGCTCGGGCTGCTGTCGCTGCGCCGCGCACCGCCCCGCTTCGCCGAATGGGGTCTGTTGCTCCCGTTGCTCGCCTGGACGACGCTGATGCTGACCACCCGGATCAACATCGGCATGCGGCATTTCCTGCCCGCTTACGTTTTTGTGCTGCTGCTGGCGGGACGCTGTCTGCTGGATGATCGGAAGGTGATGAAGGTCTTTGCCTGGGGGGCGTTGTTGATCGCGGCGCTGCACGTCGTGGCGTTCCACCCCAACTACGTCAGCTACGTCAACTTTCCCCGCGACCGAGTCTACCTGTCGATCAGCGACAGCAACCTCGACTGGGGCCAGTCGCTGAAGCAGGTGCGCGACTGGATCGACCAGCGGCCGCAGACCGGGAGGCCGATCCATCTTCTCTATTTCGGCGATCGCAACAGCCCGATGCGGATCCGCTACTACCTGCGCGACCGGGTCACCCCGGTCGAGAAGCAGGGTCCCCTCCCGTCAAGCGGCCTGCTGATCGCCAGCCCCGTGTGGGTGGCGGGACCGTTCGATCCAGCCGGCCGCTACGCGGCGCTGCGCACGATGACGCCGGTCGATATCATCGGCGACAGCATGCTGGTCTACGATCTCGATCGGGCCGGCGCCCGCTGATCGGCCGATCTGTCATTCGGCCTGCCGGCCTGTCATACTCACAGCATGACGCTGAGCGTATTCGACCTGTTCAAGATCGGCATCGGGCCGTCGAGTTCGCATACGGTCGGGCCGATGCGCGCCGCCCTGCGCTTCGCGCAGTCTCTGGTGGAGCGGGGGGTATTTGAGCGGGTCGCCCGGGTGCGGGCCGATCTCTACGGCTCCCTCGCCCTGACCGGCCGCGGCCACGCGACCGACCGGGCGATTCTTCTTGGTCTGTCCGGGGAACAGCCCGACACGGTCGATCCCGAAGACGTCGTGCCCCTCGTCGATCGGATCCGCGCGCAGCGATCGCTCTGTCTCCTCGGCCGGCGCGACATCCCGTTCCGGGAGGCGGACGACGTTCTCTTTCACCACGACGAATCGCTCCCCCGGCATCCGAACGGGCTCCGCCTGAGCGCCTTCGATGCGGCCGGCACGGAGTTCGCCACAGAGGAGTACTACTCCGTCGGCGGCGGCTTCGTGGTCACCGCGGCGGAAGCGGCGGCCGGTCACACCGGCGGCAGCGAGCCATCGGGCCCCCTGCCGCACGCGTTCACCTCGGCGGCCGGCCTGCTGATCATCGGACAACGGACCGGCCTGTCGATCGCCGGAATCGTCCGCGCCAATGAAACGGCGTGGCGCCCTGCCGCGGAGACCGACGCCGGTCTCGACCGCATCTGGAGCGTGATGGAGGAAAGCATCGAGCGCGGCTGCCGCAGCGAAGGGGTTCTGCCGGGCGGCCTCGGCGTGCGCCGGCGCGCCGCCACCCTGTTCCGCAACCTGCAGACAAAGACGACGCCGGCGCACCCGCTGGCGGCGCTCGACTGGGTCAGCCTGTTCGCCCTGGCGGTCAATGAGGAGAACGCCGCCGGCAGCCGCATTGTGACCGCCCCGACCAACGGCGCCGCCGGCATCATCCCGGCGGTGCTGGCGTACCACCGGCGGTTCGAGCCGGGGGGTGGACGGGATCAGGTGCGGGTTTTTCTCCTCACCGCCGCCTCCATCGGCATGCTGTGCAAGCGCAATGCATCCCTTTCCGCCGCCGAGATGGGCTGCCAGGGGGAGATCGGGGTGGCCTGCGGGATGGCGGCCGCCGGCCTCGCCGCCGTGATGGGGGGCAGCAACGAGCAGATCGAAAACGCCGCCGAGATCGGCATCGAGCACAACCTCGGCCTCACCTGCGACCCGGTCGGCGGTCTGGTTCAGGTGCCGTGCATCGAGCGTAACACCATGGGGGCCGCCAAGGCGATCAACGCCGCCCGTCTCGCCGTCATCCACGGCGACGGCACCCACCATGTCCCGCTCGACGACGCCATCGAGACGATGCGCCAGACCGGCGTCGACATGCAGGACAAGTACAAGGAGACGTCCCGCGGCGGGCTGGCCGTGAATGTTGTTGATTGTTGAAATGAAGTAGGATGCCGGCATGTCGCCCGAATTCATCTACCAGATGCAGGACCTCGGCAAGGTGGTCCCGCCAAAGCGCGAGATCCTGAAGGGGATCTGGCTGTCGTTCTTCTTCGGCGCCAAGATCGGCGTGCTCGGCCTGAACGGCGCGGGAAAGAGTTCGCTGCTGCGCATCATGGCCGGCATCGATCCGGAGTTCAACGGCGAGGCGCGGCCGGCGAAGGGGATCAAGGTCGGGTTTCTGTCGCAGGAGCCGGAGCTCAACCCGCAGAAGGACGTCCTCGGCAACGTGCGCGAGGGGATGGCGGAGGCGATGGCGCTGCTCGATCGCTACAACGCCATCAGCGAACGCTTCGCCGAGCCGATGGAGCCGGACGAGATGGAGAAGCTCCTCGAGGAGCAGGCGAAGGTGCAGGAGCAGATCGAGGCGGCCAGCGCCTGGGAGCTCGACCGGACGCTGGAGGTCGCCATGGATGCCCTGCGCTGCCCTCCCCCGGATGCCGACGTGACGACGATCTCCGGCGGCGAGCGCCGCCGGGTGGCGCTTTGCCGGCTGCTGCTGCAGAAGCCCGATCTCCTGTTGCTCGACGAGCCGACCAACCACCTCGACGCCGAGTCGGTCGCCTGGCTTGAGCGCTTCCTGAAGGAGTACCCCGGCACCGTCGTGGCGGTCACCCACGATCGCTACTTCCTCGACAACGTCGCCGGCTGGATCCTGGAGCTCGATCGCGGCGCCGGGATCCCGTGGGAGGGGAACTACTCCTCCTGGCTGGAGCAGAAGCAGCAGCGGCTCGCCCGCGAGGAGAAGACCGTCTCGGCCCGGCAGCGCAGCCTGAAGCGCGAGCTGGAGTGGGTGCGGATGGCCCCGCGCGCCCGGCAGGCGAAGGGGAAGGCGCGGCTCACCGCCTACGAGAAGCTCCTCGCCGAGGAGACCGAGCGGCTGCCGGAGTCGGTCGAGATCTACATCCCGCCCGGGCCGCGTCTCGGCAATGTCGTGGTCGAAGCGGAGGGGCTGCGCAAGGCGTACGGCGACCTCCTGCTGTTCGACGACCTGTCGTTCAAGCTGCCGCCCGGCGGCATCGTCGGCGTGATCGGCGGCAACGGGGCCGGCAAGACGACCCTGTTCCGCATGATCGTCGGCACCGAGACGCCGGACGCCGGCACGCTGCGCCTCGGCGAGACGGTGAAGCTCGGCTACGTCGATCAGAGCCGTGACGACCTGCAGCCTGAGCGGACCGTCTGGGAGGCGATCTCGGAAGGGAACGACATCATCGCGCTGGGAAAGCGCGAGGTCAACTCGCGCTCCTACGTCGCCTCGTTCAACTTCAAGAGCACCGACCAGCAGAAACGGGTGAAGGATCTGTCCGGCGGCGAGCGCAACCGGGTCCACCTGGCCCGCATGCTGAAGGGCGCCGGGAACGTCCTGCTGCTCGACGAGCCGACCAACGACCTCGACGTCGACACCCTGCGCGCCCTCGAGGAAGCTCTTCTCAACTTCGCCGGCTGCGCCGTGGTGATCAGCCACGATCGCTGGTTCCTCGATCGCATCGCCACCCACATCCTGGCGTTCGAGGGGGACAGTCGCGTCGTCTGGTTCGAGGGGAACTTCCAGGATTACGAGGCGGATCGTCGCCGCCGGCTCGGCGCCGAGGCGGACCGTCCCCACCGCATCAAGTACCGGAAGCTGGCGTAGGACGGAGGGTCCCGGCGGATCAATGTCGTGCCCGCCCGCCCTCTTCTCTGTCGAAGAGGCGGGTCCATCCGACGTGGAGGGTCCAGTCGGGATAGCCATTGTTCCAGCCGGCGCCGATCGCCACGTCGAAGACCGTGGTTCGACTCGCGGCGCAGGCCACTCCGGTATCGACGAAGCCACCACTGCCCTCGCCCGCCGTACGCTGCACCACCACCTCGGCGTAGGACGACCAGCAGCCGCGCAGAGGGATCCCGAGATTCGCCAGAGCCTGCACCTGTCCCACGGTCGTTCCGTTGTCGCGGCCGAGGCCGGTCAGCCACAGGTTGGTATCGAGGTTCAATCGACCCAGCGGCAGCGAGAGCACCCCGACCGCGCCGGCATCGAAATGGGTGCTGCCGACCCCCTCCACGGCGGTCGGCGCCTTGAGCCAGCCGACGAGGGCGACCGCCCGTCCCTCGCGCAGGGATCGGCTCGACCGCATGCCGAGAAACAGATCCCCCATCGAGCTGCGAACGCCATCCGCCTGCTCGACTTGCCGGATCGCATCGATGCCGAACTCCAGCTCGGTCCGGTCGGTCAGTCCGTACTTCAGAAACAACGGGATTGCGGATCCGTCGTCAGCCAGCAGACCGCCGGCCTCCAGCTCCCAGAGCCGCTCCGGAACGGTGATCGAGCCGAAGCTCACCGAAGGCCTCTGCGGCGTGGCGACAGGCGGCTCGGCATGGCAGAGTGCCCCTCCGGCGAGCCAGAGCGTCATGAATAAGATGGCGCAGATTCTGATCGTCAGCCCCCGCCGGAAGTCGAGTTCCGTCCAGATCGTCGATCTGCAACGTAGCGCTGGGCGAATATGATACCGCAGGGTGTCATATGGGAGCGCCGCCCGGGCGACCAATCTATCGAAGGATCGCCCGGCGAGAGGAGGGATGAACCGGTCAGACTGGGAGGTGGAATTGGAGCGGCTTCATCCGGCGAGCTTCGGCTGGGCGCTGACGTGCTGCGACGGCGATCGAGAGGAGGCGCGAGACGTGCTGCAAACGGCTTATCTGAAGGTGCTCGACGGCCGGGCCCGGTTCGACGGGGCTATGAGCCCGAGGACGTGGCTGTTCTCCGTCATCCGCCGCACCGCCGCCGGCCGGCTCCGCAGCGGGTCGATACGGCGTCTGCTGCTCGGAGACTGGGCGCGCGGACGCCCCGATCCTCCGCCATCGACCGACCCGCACACCAGCCTCGCCAGCGCCGAGACGGCCGGCCGCCTGCGGACCGCGCTCGCTTCCCTCTCGGACCGCCAGCGCCAGGTCCTGGAGCTGGTCTTCTACCACGACCTGACGATCGAGCAGGCGGCCCGGGTGATGGGGGTCGGGCTGGGCAGCGCCCGCACCCACTACGATCGCGGCAAGCGTTCACTGCTGAAAGCGCTCGGTGAGGAGATCCGATGACCGATCGCGATGACCGGAAGCTTCGTGCCTTCTTTCGCGAGGCCCACGAGCGGCTCGATTCGCCGCCCCCGCCTTTCGCCGGCCTGATCCGTCCCGTCTCGGAGACCGGTTCCGCCCCCGCGCGGCGCGCCGCAACGGCGATCGCTGCGGCCATCGCCCTGGTCGTGGTGGCCGGCGTCCTGCTGCTGGTCATGCGCGGGAGACTCTCATCCGTCCGCGACGATGACGCCCTGCGTCTCGCTGCGGATCTGGGCCACTGGGAGGCACCGACCGATTTTCTGCTGCAGACTCCGGGCATTGAGTTCTTCCGGGAGACGCCCCGCTTCGGGGTGTCGATCGACGAACTGTCCGGCGTGACGACATTACCGACACCGGAGGAGATCATCCGATGACCAATCGCCCGAACAACTGTTTTGCCGCCCGGACCGGGATGGCGCCGCGCCACCGAGCCCTGCGGGCCGTTCTGATCATGATGATCACCGCGCTGGCGGCCGGCACCCTGAATCTGGCCCAGACGAGGCGTGGCGCCGGCTCCATGATGCGCGGCAACCTCGGGTTCCAGCGCGAGGTCTTCCCGCCCGAGCTGGTGATGCGGTTCCAGTCGGAGATCGGCCTCAGCGACGAGCAGGAGGAATTCCTGATCGGGGAGATTCAGAGTCTGCAGTCGGATCTCGTACCGCTGCAGTTCGAGATGAGCGAGGCGGCCGGCAACGTGCGCGAGGCCCTGTCGGGAACGCGGGTGAAAGAGGACGAAACACTCGCGCTTGCCGAGCGGCTGATGTCGCTGGAGGCGCAGATCAAGCAGCGTCATCTCGCCCTGATGATCCGGATCAAGAACGCGCTCACCCCGGAGCAACAGGAGGAACTGCGCGAACTGCGCGAGGAATTCCGCGAGCGGCGCGGCGACCGTGGCCGGCGCCCGTGCGGGCCACAGGGGACTCCTGTCTCCAGACAGCGTCACACAGGAAAGGAGAACCAAAGATGACCAGACAGATCGTCGCCGTGCTGCTCGTGCTGGGATGCCTTGCCGTCACCACCGCCTCCGCGGAGCCGCAACTGGATGCACCGGGCGTCACTGTGCTCAACTTCACGAAATTCGTGCCGGTCGCCCGGGACGTCATGGTGCCGGCGGGAGAGACGGCCCGCTTCAACCTGCGCAGCGGCAATTTCGGGCGGGTCAGCCTGCTGATCGCGGGCGGGACGCGGCCCGATGCCGGGCGCCTCGGTCTGCGCACGCTGTTCGGGCCGCCGCTCGTGCCCGCGGCCGGGCCCCGTCCGTTGCCGGTGAACGAAAACGGCCGGATTGCGGTTTCGTTCGTCCAGCCGGTCCTCGGCCCGGCGATGACAATCATCGTTCACAACGATTCTTCGTCGGATGCCAGGCTGACGATCAGCGCTTATCTCACGAACTGAAGGGGCGAACCGGGGAGTGGAAAGCGGGCGCTTCCTGCCGGCCGCGCGCCGGAGGGGGCGCCCGCTCAGCGGCGGTCCAACG
>CBDUYA010000145.1:0-7983 GCA_965371335.1 uncultured bacterium
CGCCGGGGCCGGGCCCGGCGCCGGGCCCCCTCCCTCCGCACCAGGGTGAGCACGCGCGGGAGCGATGCCGGTCCGATCCGCGCCAGAGCCCCGGCCGCCGCTTCGCGCACCGCCGCGCTCTCGTCCGCCAGGGACTCGACCAGCCGCGGGATCGCCCCGGGCGCCGCCTGGCGCGCCAGCGCCTCTGCGGCAACGCGGCGCACTTCATGCTGACGGTCCCGCAGCGCTTCGATCAACCCCTTGACGGCGCGCTCGTCATCGATGAAGCCGAGCTCGTAGGTGGCGTCGGCCCTCAACCCCTCGTTTCGATCGTCGAGATCACCAAGGAGGGTGTCGAGATGCGACGCCGGGGTGAAGTATCCGCGCATGGTCCGGACGACTGCATCCGGGTGGTCGACCTCGACCCGGATGCGACGCCGGTGCCCCTCCTTCAGTTTCGGATCGATATCGTAAGCGATGTAGTACTGGCTCATGAACTCCTCCCCCAGCCGGACGAACAGCTTCTCCAGGTCACCGCCCGAGTAGAGCAGCCGGCCCCCGGTCTCGCTCACGAATCCCTCGAACGAAGTCCAGGAGGGGATCGACATTCCGGGGCGCACACCATAGACGGTGGTCTCCGTCCTGACGCAGAGCCGCAGGAGATCCTGCAGATAGAGAGACTGCAGGATGTGCCCGTCATGGGTGATCAAAGTGTCGAGCCCGTCGCTCACCGCCAGGATGATCTTGCGGCCGGGGCGCTCGCGCAGATCCTTGAGGGTCTCCTCGATCGATCGGAACAGGGCCGTTCCACCCCAGGCACGGCCGAGGTTCTTCAGGGTCCGGCCCGGGTCATCCACATCTCCGGTGAACGGCTGCAGGATCGTGATCTGATCGTTGAACTTCGCCACCATAATCTCGTCCTGCGGGCGCAATTGCTTCAGCAACCCCTCCGCCGCCTCCCTCACCCGCTTCACCTGCGAACCCATGCTCTCCGACAGGTCGAGAAGCACCGCGACCGACAGAGGGCGATCGCGCCGTTCTCCCTCGATGCCGAAATCGGCGATCTCCATCAGCTCGTCATCTTCATAAACACGGAACTGGTCGCGGCTCAGACCGCGGATCGGGCGCCCCCGCTCATCGTTGATGGTAACCGTCAGCCCGATCCTCCGGTAGGCACGGTCGATCACCCGGACGAACTCGCGCGGCGGCTCGCGGATCACGTTCGGGGCGTCGTCGCCGGCCGCGGCCGGACCGGCGATCGCCGTACCGGCGAAGATGATGGCCATGCTGATCGCGCGCATGCCGCTCCTCCCGATCCCTCCCGCCATTATCCTACCGTTCAGGAGCCTGTCCGAGTATTCCGTTGTGTCGCGTTCGGAACGCCGCGGGTCTGACCCGCCGGCCGGCGAGGCATCCGGCCGGCGGGCCGGTGTATGCTGTACTCCCGAGCGCAGGAGACCCGATGCCCGGCCGCCGTTTCCGCAAGGCATTGTTGAAGACGATACTGCTGGCCACGATCGTCCTGACGGCCTCCTGCGACCGCTCTCCGGTCGAATCCCCGGCCACGACGGAGTCTGCTGAACCAAACGGTTCCTGGCGAGACCTGGAGCCCGGTCTCGCCCTCGGCGAGTTCCCCTCGCCACGGCGGTCGGATGTCGGCGATTCGATCGTCCGCGTCCTGCGCATCGCTCCCGCGCAGTTCGATCTGCGGCTCCTGAATGCTTCCAATTCGGCGGAGAAGCATCCGATGACGGCCGCTGAATGGGCCCGGCGCTACGACCTCGTCGCGGCGATCAATCCGAGCATGTATCAGGAGGACTACAGCAGCAGCGTCTCTTTGATGCGGACCCGCTCGCACGTCAACAACTCGTTCGTGTCGAAAGATCGGGCGGTGCTCGTTTTCGACCGCCTCGACGGAACGGTCCCCCCGGTGCAGATCATCGACCGCGACTGCCAGGACTTCGACGAACTGCAGCGGCACTACGGAACTCTGGTGCAGAGCATTCGCATGGTGTCATGCGACGGCAGCAACGTCTGGAAGCAGCAGCCGCGAAAGTGGAGCACCGCAGCGATCGGGATCGACCGCCAGGGACGGGTGCTGTTCATCCATGTCCGTTCCCCGTACAGCACTCATGACCTGATCGAAATCCTCCAGGAGCTGCCGCTCGATCTCTACAACGCGATGTATACAGAAGGGGGGCCGGAGGCGCAGCTCTACGTGCGCACCGGCCGGGAAGAGCTGCACTTCGTGGGAAGCTTCGAGACTGGGTTGATCGACAGCGACGACAACGTGAAAGCCTGGCCCGTGCCGAACGTCCTCGGCATCGTGCGGCGGGGCGCCTCTGGCCGACGGACGGCGCCCCTGGCGGATCCCACCGCGGGCGATCAGCGGTCAGAGAACGGCTCCCGCAGGTAGACCTCCCGCCCCCCGACGAAGGTGGCGAGGATCTCGGTGTGCGGAATCTCCTCCTCCGGAATCGACATGATGTCGCGCGACAGCACGGTCAGGTCGGCCCACTTCCCCTCCTCGATGGTCCCGGCGTCCTCTTCCCGGAGGGCGGCGTAGGCGGCGCCGGTCGTGTAGAGGGCGAGCGCCTGGCGCCGTTCGAGCCGCTCCTTCGCACCACCGGCGATGCGCCGTCCACCCGGCGCGCGCCGGGTGATGGCAAGGTAGAGCCCTTCCGTTGGCCGGGTCGGGAAGGCGCGCGCATCGGAGGATCCCGCCAGGCGCATCCCGCCCGCCAGCATTGACCCGTAGCGATACATGCGGGCCGTCCGCTCCTCCCCGAGACGAGCCGCGACGATCCCCCCGGCGGCCAGGGAGAGAAGCGCACGCGGGTTGATGGTCACGATCACGCCGAACTCTGCAAGACGCCGCAGATCGTCCGCGCCGATCAGCGCCGGGTGCTCGATCCGGAAGCGGACCGGCTCGCCACCCCGGGCGGGAAGAGCGGCGCTCAGCCCGGCCGTCGCCGCCTGCACCCCCGCATCCCCGACCGCGCTGACGGCAACCTGGATGCCGCGCTCCACGCCGCGCTTCGCCCACACGGCGATTTCCTCCGACGACAGACGTGGCATCCCCGAGTTCGACTCATCGTCCTCGTACGGTTGCAGGAGGGCGGCGCTGCGGCCGCTGAGCGTGCCATCGGCCAGCAGATCGATCGAGCGGACATCGAGCCGTCCCTCTCCGATACCGATCTCCGGCCCCCGTTCCATCAGCGCCTCGGCCGCCGGTGAGGGCGCCGGGATCAGGAGACTGACCCGGATCGGCAGGCGACCACCTGTCGCCAGCCGGCGGAACAACTCGACCATTTCGCCGGCCGGCGCTCCGAGGTCGTCGAGCCCCAGCCGGCCGGCCGACGCCCTCGATTGCACCATGGTGTACCCCATTGCGGCCAGCCGCTCCAGCGCCATGATGATGGCCCGCGCCCGGTCCTCCGGCTCGAGGGGCGGGATCCTGCGCAGCACCGGTTCCCAGGCGCTGCCGATGAGAATGCCGCTCGGCTCGCGGGAGCGGGGCTTTCTGAGGATCCTCCCCCCGGGCGGTTCCGGGGTCCCTTTGTCGATTCCTCCCGCATTGAGCGCTCTCTGGTTCACCCAGACCGTCTGACCATCGGCGTGCAGGAGGAACACCGGGTGGTAGCGGATGATCTCCGTCAGCAGGCGCTTGGTCGGCAGCTCCCTCTTGACCCAGAGCGCCTCGTTCCACCCCTTGCCGAGGATCCATTGACCGGCTGGAAGCGCTCTGGCGCGGGCACGCAGACGCTGCACAGCATCCTCTTCGCTCTGCGTCTCCGAGAGATCGACGTAAAGACCTTCGCCGGTCGCCTGGTTGAGCAGCGTCTCTCCCAGTCCGGGAAGGTGGAGATGCGCATCGATCAGCCCCGGAATCACCGTCGCGCCCCGCAGATCGAGCACCCTGGTCTCGGCGCCCCTCAACTGCAGAACGCCGTCGGCATCGCCCACCATCTGGATACGTCCCTGCCGGATGGCGACTGCCGCGGCGGATCGATCCGATCCATCGAGAGGGTGCACCACGGCATTGGTGAGAATGAGATCGGCGGGGGGCGGCGGCGTTCGCAGACAGCCGGAGACGATGGCGGGACCGGCCGTGACGGCCAGCACGGAGAACAGGAGCCTGGTGGAGATTCGCCGCAACTCTCGAGCCCGTGAGCGGACCAGTGAATGAAGCTGACGTCGCGCGACCCGGAGCGGCATCATCACGAACCGCGCGGGACGCGGTGATGATAGCACGCGACTTCCGGGAGTCAGGAGCGGACCGGCGGCAACGGTGATGGCACGAGCTTCCGTCCCTGATGAATCGCAACCAGATCGCTCAACATGCCATAGGCGGTCTGCTCGACGCGGGGCTCCACGATGCCGAGCACCAGCGTGCCGGCCAGTTCGGTCTCGAACATGATCCCGAGCGACCCGCCCTCCAGCGCCGCCAGGAAGCTGCCCGCCTGCAGCGCGACGGGACCGACGCGGGGAGCTTCCCCGATTGCGCCTTCCGCCGCCAGCCGTATCGGCCGGCCTGCCCGCTCTTCCGATCGAACCCACGCGACATCGACCTCCGACAGCGGAACCCGATCGACGTCGGCCGGCAAGACCTCATGCCCGAGCAGCAGATGGGTGAGGATCGCCGCCTTGACCGCCTGATCCCAACCGTCGAGATCGTGCGCCGGGTCGGCCTCCGCCACTCCCATTCGTTGTGCCGCGGCGACCGCGTCCGCCATCGCCTCTCCCCGCACCATCGCCTGCAGCACGAGATTGCTGGTCGAGTTGAGCACCCCCCGGAACCGCGTGATCCGCCCGATCGGAACGACCACCTCGAAGCAGTCGAAGATCGGAAGACAGTCGGCAACCGCCGATTCGAAGCGGAAACCGGCGCCGCTCTTTCCGGCGGCGGTGAACAATTCGGCCGCGGCGAAAGCGACCGGTCCTTTGTTGGCGCTGACCACCGAAACCCCGCGCTCGAGGGCGATGCGCGCGTGGGTCGATGCCGGCTCGCCGCGCATCGGATCGAGGGGTGTCCCCTCGAACACCAGGTCGACCGGCGCGGTCCGTATCGCCTCGATGGTCGATACCCCGGACGACCAGCCGGCCTGGAAGGCCGCGAGCGGATCGAGCCCGCGCGCCTCGATCAGGGCGCCGCGGGTCGCCGTCGCCAGCAGCGTCACGTCGAACGTCAGACCATGGCGTTGCCGCAATTCTTCGCGGCGGTCGAGCAGCAGGCTCGCCAGCGCCCGGTTCACCCGGCCGAAGCCGGCGAAGCCGAGTCGCCAGTGCTTCTCATGTCCCTTCACCACGCACCCCCGATCCTCACCTCACTCTCATCCGCTGCGCTTCCGGTGTCAAGCCCATCCTCCCGATCGCCTGCCTCGTTCTGTGACAGGATCACTGTGTTGCGATAGCATGCAGTCTCACCGAGGGCCGCAATCTCACAGAGTGGAGAATTCGATGGCAGACAAACCGCAGCCGTTGTCCGATGACGAAGTGAGAGAACGCCTGGCGGACAAGCTGCCGGAATGGAACCTCGCCGCAGGCGCCATCCACCGCGTCTTCCCGACCGACGGCTGGTCATCCACGCTCATGCTGGCCAACGCCATCGCCTACCTGAGTGAGGCGGCGTGGCACCATCCCGACCTGCAGTTAAGCTGGGGACGGGTCGGCGTCTCCCTCCGCACGCACGATGCGGACGGCATCAGCGAGCGGGATCTGGCGCTGGCCCGCGAGATCGATCGGCTGGCGCTCTGGCGACCCGAGGAGGAAAGTCCCCTGCCGGGCGCGCCGCGCCGCCGGACCGGCCGGCCGCAGGCCTGATGCCGGCGACGCTCCGTTTCTTCCATCTGCTGGCGCTGGTCGTCTGGATTGGCGGCATCGTGTTCTTCTCCTTTTTCACCGCGCCGGCGCTGTTCAGTGTGCTGCCGCGTGAGATGGCCGGACGCGTCACCTCGACGCTCTTGCCCCGCTATTACCTGATGGGAGGGGTGTGCGGCGTGGTCGCACTGCTGACCTGTCTGCTGCCGTGGCGGCGCGCTCCCGTTCTGGATCGCCAGGGGCTCGTCGAGATGGTGCTGCTGATCCTGATGCTTGTCATGACGCTGTACGCGGGGCTCGCTATCCTGCCCGAAACATCGTTGCTGCGCCCGCAATTGCGCGGCGCCGACGGTTCCCCTGGCGGGGATTCGGCGCGGCAACGGTTCGACGTGCTGCACCGGCGCTCGGTCATCCTCAACGGGCTGGTGCTGCTGGGCGGGATCGGCGCTCTCGCCACGCTGGCGGGACGGGATGGACCAAGCGCCCGATTGAAGCGGGGTTGAGAGATCAGAGCTTGGCGAGGAGTTCCATCGTGCCGAGATGGCTCATCAGGTACGACTCGAGGCGGCCGGCCGTCTCGCTTGACATCGATTCGAACTTGATTCCCATACCCCCACCGGCGCCGGCTCCATGCCCATGCCGCTGAACCTTCCCCACCACCTCGAGACTTTCAGCAGCGGTGCCGACGCAGAACGCCAGCTCGATCTTCGAGCCGACCGGAATGGAGACACAAACCAGAACCGGGATGCCCCGATCGCAGAAATGGTTCTTGACGGCTTGCAGGCAGGTGCGTCGTTCTTCCTCTTCGAGCGGTGGACGGAGCACCACCAGCGCCGGCCGGGCCTTCCCCGCCCGCTCCAGCTCGGTCTCGTCAGGATAGGCGGTGATCAGCTGATACCCGAATTTAAGCAGCGCCTGGACCAGCCCCAGAAGAGTGAGTGACTGGCGGGCGACGACCAGAACGGCCGGCCTTATGACGCGCACTGTAGGCCTCCCTGACGAGGATGTCAACGCTCGCACCCGGACACCTGCACCGCGCGTCAATCCGAGGCCAGACCGGCCTCGCGCCTCATCTCCCCGGCCACCTCCGACAACCCGCGCCCCCGGCCGTCGACAGCGTAATTCATCCGCCGGATGAGGGCTTCCGAAAGACGGCCGTTCATCTCCCGCAGCGCGGCTTCGAGACCGGCATGGCGCTGCAGAGAGTCCCGGCGCACCACCCAGCCGGCCTGGTACGGCGGGAAGTAGCCGCGGTCGTCGACGAGGACGGCAAGATCGAGGGCTTCGATCACGCCGTCGGTCGAATTCCCCGCCACCACGTCGACCTGGTTCTCCTTCAGGGCGCGATAGATCAGACCGAGCTCCATGGTGCGGGGCGCCTCGCCAAAGGTGAGACCGTAGGCTTCGATCAGTCCACGGTAGCCGTCGGGGCGCTCCATGAACTCGTAGCCGAATCCGGGACGCCAGCCGGGGGCATGCGATGCGGTGTCGGAGATGGTCCGCAGCCCGAGCCGCCGCGCGTCCTCGCCGCGCACGATGATCGCGAAGGTGTTGTTGAACCCGAGCGGATCACCCCACTGCAGATCGAAGCGATCAGCGTAGGCGTCCCGGACCAGCGCGTACACGGTCGCCGGATCGCTTTGCGGTTCCAGTCCGAGGATGGCGGTGAGCGCGGTGCCGGAATACTCGACATAGAGGTCGATCTGCCCGGCGCGCAATGCTTCATGGCAGATCAGCGTGCCGGCGAGGTTGAGCTTCCTCTCCACCGGGATGCCGGTGCGCGCTTCGATCTGCTGGGCGACGAACTCGGCGAGGATGTTCTGCTCGGTGAAATTCTTCGCACCGACGACGATCCGATCGAACCGGGCCGGGCCGCAGCCGCTGACCGCCAGCGCCGCCAGGCCGGCCAGAACCAGGCAGAGCGCCCGCGACACGGGTGTCCCGAGTCGGGACACTAGCGTGTCCCCTTCAGGCGGCGCTCCGCCCAGCCGAGCAGGCCGTCGGCGAGCAGCGCCAGGAGCGCGACCGGGATGGCGCCGACGAGGATCACCTGGTAGTTCACCATGGAGAGACCTCGGAAAATGTAGGTGCCGAGGCCGCCGGCGCCGATCGCCGCCGCGATGGTGGCGATGCCGACCGAGGTGACCGCGGCGACCCGGATCCCCGCCAGGATCACCCCCAGGG